>CAZAMW010000183.1:0-3612 GCA_964486265.1 uncultured Nitrosopumilales archaeon
CCAGTCGGTGACCGGGTCGGCCGCGATCACGGTCGCGTACGCCCAGCAGTACCTGGTTTCCCTGGCAGCGCAGCCGAAGGCGGGCGGGACCACAACGCCGGCGGCCGGGTCGTCGAAGTGGGAAGACGCCGGTTCGACTCTGCAGCTGGTCGCGACACCGTCTGCCGGTTTCGAGTTCTCGTCCTGGGGCACTTCAAGCCCGGCTTCGCTTAGCGTGAAGAACGCCTCGTCCGCGTCGACGACCCTGGCCGTGAACGGGCCGGGTTCAGTCACAGCAGTGTTCGTCCCCCGCGAGTACACCGTGACGTTCACCCAGTCGGGACTTCCCGCGGGAGTAGCCTGGGCGGTGACCGTGGATGGCAAGACTACCGACTCGCAGAGCTCATCCCTCTCCTTCGACCTTCCGTCGGGTTCCTACGACTGGAACACCTCATCTCTGGTGGCCGGCCCTCCGGGCGTCAGGTACGTCTCCATGGCATCGCAGGGAACCCTCGACGTACCGGGCGCGTCCAACCATGCGGTGCCGTATTCTACGCAGTACTTCCTGACCGTGGAGACGTCCTCCGGGGGAACGGGTATCACGCTCGCTCCCGCTTCGGGGTGGTACGGCGCCGGAGCGCGGCTCTCCCTCGATGCTTCGGCGTCCCCCCTCTCGTACCTCGAGTTCTCATCATGGACCGGCTCGGGTCAGGGGTCGTACACCGGCCCGGTGGCGGCGTCGCAGGTGAGCATGAGCGGACCGTTGACCGAGGTCGCCGCCTTCGTCCAGACCGGCACCCTCGTCTTCACAGAGTCGGGGTTGCCGAGCGGAGAGACCTGGTCGGTGAGCCTCGACGGCGTGACGCAGAGCGCTAGTGGCGGCTCGATTGCTTTCGCAGGCCTCCCGGCTGGCTCCGTCGCCGGCTGGGTGATCCGGTCCCCGTACAGCGCCCCGGAGACGGGCTCGACCCTCGTGAGTGGAGCCCAGGAGCTGAACGTCACCATAACGTTCACGCCTTCGCCGACGACCGTCACCTCCACCGTCGTCTCGACGCTGATCTCTACAGCCTACGGCGGCTCGACGACGAGCTCGAACTCCGGTACGGCGACCCAGGCCTCTACGTCCGGCACCGGAACTCCGTCCCGCCCTTCGAATGACGTTCTGATTTACGCCCTGGTCCTGCTCGTGGTCCTCCTGTCCGCGGCGCTGGCCGTCTCCCACAGGCTGCGCAGGCCGCAGCGTCCTCCGACGCCGAACACTTAGAAGCTGCCCGGACATCGAGTCGTCCATGACCAGCTCGCGCAGGCCGGGCCTCCAGGGGCGATGGCGGTGGGTGTTCGACTCGCTCGAGTCTATCATCCCTATCTACGAGAGGGGTTCGAGCAGAATCTCGCTGTTCTCGGATTCGCGGATGCGCGCGGAGGTCGTCGAGTTCGCGGTGGATGAAGGCTCGCTCGTGCTCGACCTGGGGTCTGGGCCAGGGACGATGGCCGCGCTCGTGGCGAAGGCCGGGGGCACGCCCTTGCTCCTCGACGCGTCGATGCGGATGCTGCGGGCGGCGCGAGGGGCGGACAAGGTACAGGCCGTGTTCGAGCACCTCCCCTTCCGTGAGGGAACGTTCGCCTCGGTGGTGGCGGGTTTCTCGCTCCGGGACTCGATGGACCTGGTGACTGCGCTCGGTGAGGTCGCGAGGGTGACAAAGCGCGGCGGGAGGTTCTCCTTCTGCGACCTCGGGAAGTCCGACTCCTACGGCAGGGCAGTGGTCCTCGGCGCCTACATCCGACTCGCGGCTCCGCTGATAGGCGCGATGACCGGCGGGCGCGACGGCCTCCGCTTCGGGTCGCTCTTCGATACCTACCTGCTTACGCTTCCGAACGGTTCTCTCGTCCGCCTGCTCCGAAGTTTTTTCTCCGTCGTGAGTCTCAGGGCAGACCGGCTCGGAGGGTCGATAGTCGTAAGGTGCGTGGAGTAGCGCTCAGACCCTCGAGGAGAGCTCTTCGAGCGCGGGCAGCACCATTTCCGTCGTTAGCGAGCATCCCGCCGCCTTCTGGTGTCCCCCGCCGTTGCCTCCGTACCTGCCGGCTATCTCGCTTATCGCCTGTCCCAGGTGCACGCGGCACTCCGACGTGCTCCTGAGGCTCATCTCGCTCCGGCCCCCGTCCTTCCTCTTGTAGGACACCCCGACAACGACGTCGAACGCGCCGAGGAGGAGCTTGGCCACGTTCCCGGTGCTGCTCTCTTCCGTCTCCATGTACGCCAGCCTTCCGAGCTGGACCCCCTTCTTCCCGACCAGTCCCGCGAGCTCGTCGACCACGCCAAGCTGCCTGAGGGCCAGCTCGCTGACCGTCTTTATCGCGTGGGGCTTCTTCATCGCGACCAGGTCCGCGACCAGGCTCTCCAGGTACGGGTACTCCCCTCCGTTGTTCGCGACGGCGTAGGAGAGCATCGTGCACTCGAGGAGGACGAACTGCCTGTCGAACCTCTCCATCATCTTCGCTGCCGCGGGGGACGAGTCCATGTAGTCGGTGACGGCCCCGTACAGGGCCAGATAGCCCGCGTCCGGCGGCAGCCTGGACCTGAAGGTGAGGTAGGTGAGCATGCTCGCACACTCTGTGGCGTCGTGGACGAGCCTGATGGGCAGCGACTGGAGGCTCTTCCTCATCTCTTCCGTGAGGAAGTGATGGTCGATGTAGGTGACCTGCATCCTCTTCTGGAGGTCCGCGAGCCTGTCCACGAACTCCCCGGACTTTGTGGCGTCCGTCCCGAGGTCGCACAGCACGAGGGACTCGGTCGCTTCCGGGATGTTGTCTAGCTCGAAGAAGAGCTCATCGTAGTCGGTGAGCCTGAACGTGCCTCCGTTCGCGGCTACCACCAGCGCGGCCGAGCATATCCCGTCGACATCCTTGATGTGGGATATGCAGTGGTTGGTCAATCTCGGCCCAGACGCCCCGCCGGGTCTAATAAACAGGATTGCCCGGTCTTCACGATAACGCAAACTCAACATCGCTTTGCGTCACTGTAGGCGAGCATGGCCGTGGCAGAGGCGCTCGTCAGGTCAAGGAAAGCGGGCGGTCTCGACTGTTCGACTGTCGCTGCCGCGTTCGGACGGCCACGCGCCGGGCTGCGACCCAACCTCTTCGCATATATGCTGCCCCGCTGACACGGAAACGATGGTCAGCGCCCCGCGGGGCCTTCTCAGGCTCGTCGCCCTGCAGCTGCTCTCCGAGTCCTCCCTCTCCGGCGCGGAGCTCCAGGAGCAGGTGAGGCGCTCGAGCGCGGGCGTCTGGAAGCCGGGGCCCGGCTCTATCTACTTCATGATCAAGGGGCTGCGGGACGACGCGCTGATAGTCGAGCTCCCGGGTGGGGCCGGGACCATCCGCCGTTACGTCATTTCCAACAAGGGCAAGGCAGAGCTGGAGAAGATGAAGGCGGCCGCGGAAAAGGAGACGAGGAAGCAGCTGCAGCTCCTCGCGTACTTCAGCGAGCTGGCCGGAGACGCGAGGATGTCCTCCCGCCTCAAGGAACTCTCTTCCGGAGCCTGACCCGTCGGCCGAAAGCGTAAAATCCCCCCGCGGAACCAGCAGTTGAACTCAAGTTCCCTGCATCTTGCAAGGAACTCATGAAACTGATGT
>CAZAMW010000184.1:0-3592 GCA_964486265.1 uncultured Nitrosopumilales archaeon
GTCTCGATTTCTTCTGGACTGCTCAACCTCCATCTGAGCCTCGGAGACTCGTATCTGCTCTGCCAAGAAACAAGCTTGACACACAGGTGACCGGCTCTGCCCGTCAGAGACCATCCGACGCGCTGAATCACCAGTCGATGTGGATGTGCGTTACTCCGGCGCAGGGGACTCCTGTGTGCCAGGGACACGGAGTCCCACAAGGGCGTATCGGCTGATTACCCGAAGTCTGGGGAGTACCTTCACAGAAGGCATGCGCGATGTATCCCAGGTGCTGGGCTGCGGCACAGATGTCGAGAAAGGTGAGCGTACCGGTCCCAGGTCCGAGGTCGAGAGCTCTTCCGAGCGTGTGGTCGCTTCCAGCGGCCCCGTGGACCTGCGCGTTTCTTTGCGGGCAGCGGAAGCCGCCTATCACCTGGACCGCTCCGCGTGCACCGTCAATGACATCCTGAAGGACCGACTCCATAGCGTGGTCCGTCTCGAAGCCGTCGACCATGTACCCATAGTTTCCGTTGTTGAGGCTGTTCAGGGCAGCGGCCGGGCACTGGACACAGTTTGCGCGCGGAGGTATGTCACCGTATTGATAGTCCACATACTCCTGCCTCAACGTGTCTATCTCATCCTGTGTGAGCTCTGAGGTCGCCACGAAGCTCCCTACGCTGACCTGGACTTCGTACTGCAGCGGCTGGCTCGGAGCACCGTTCACTGAGCCCGTCGTCGGATTGTTCGATGGGGATGCAGGCTGGAAGCTGAAGGTCGCGCCGGTTCCGCTGGCCGGATTCGGCGAACCTGCGTACTGGCTGTCGGCGCTCACCTGCCAGCTTGCGGAACTCGGGTCGGCGCCCGACTGACTGACGTCGACGGTGAAAGCCGGAGTATCCGTGGTGATGAAGGTGGAGTCGCCGCTGTCCGTACGCTGTATCGAGATGGACGGGTAGATGGTCAGAACCGTGGTGACGGTAAGCGTCCCTCCGCCCTGGCCCGCGTAGTTGTACGTCTTGGTGGTGGTGCCGCCGTTGACCTTCTGGATGGGGGGCGCCTGCCATGGAGAGCTCTCCACCGGGCCCGTAGATTCGGTCTCCGACTCGGTCGCTCCGCAGGGGTTTGTGACCGTCGTCACGTCCTGCCGCATCTGCCCGTTGACTATGTCGCTCCAGTTCCGGGCGATCAGCTGCATGTCTACCGGACTGGTGGCATCTGGGTTGGTCGCGGCCCACTGGCCCTCCGCCTGCGCCGAGCTCGTAGGTGTGGTCACATCGATGGCCGAGCTGGCGTGCACAAAGTCCAGCGTGAGGTTGACGTTGTTCGAGCCAGGGTCATAGTTCCCGCCTATGTTCATGGTCCCTGTGGGCGCCGCTGTTCCTTGGTCCCCGGCTCCGGAGACCTCGAGGGAACCCGTCCCCGTGGCGATGCCGCTTATCGAGTTGTCAACTGCGATTGTGAAGTTCATTTTCCAGGTGGTCGAACCGGCGACCGTCCCGGCTCCTTGGCCCGAAATCGTGGTCACGGCTTTTCCGCACCAGCTCGACGTGCTGGAAGAGAAGGTCTGAGGCTGAGACAACGGGTGGTTCAGGAGTCGCGTTTCGTATAAAAAGCTGACATGCCGGTCGAAAGCGCCCGGGCTTGTGCCGGCTGGCGCGTGACCTGAGTGTCGGTCGTCTCGCTCTTTGAGCCGCCGCTGCATCCTCTGTACAATCGGAAGCTCGCGACCCAAGAGAATGTTGTAAAGCCGTTCTTCCACCAGCTCAGGCTCCTTCCGCTCGATCCAGCCGCTGCGGAAGAATCTGCGCAGATCATGGCTTCGCTGTTGCGGAAGGGGAGCCGGTGAGCGCTCTGGACGTTCTGATCGCCGGAACCGCCGCCTCGAACGGGGCCGAAAGGATAATTTCGATGGACAGTGACTATCACAGAATTGCGAGAGTGGAAGACGGGGCAGCGGGGCTATTCGATCAAAAGAGGAGAGGCAGATACGAATCATATCCGCATTCGCAGATCTTAGGTGGTGGGTGGATTATGTCCAAGGGTCAGAAGACCGGCTCGATGTCGAGCTTCGCGAACCTCCTGTCGGTGATTATAACCTCGTCTGCGCCGATCTCCAGGCCAGTCGAGGCGAACCATCCGGTCTCGGGGGTCCTTCACGAGGCTGACGGTGAAGGTGCCGGTTCTCGAGACCATCACGCCGAAATCTGGGTATTGAAATCAAACCACCAAGCAGCCACGCCAAGAGGCTTTGAATTCAAAGACCGCCGCATCCACGAATCCTGAGGCTATATGACGGCAGAGCCGCAACTGCCACAAAATCTTGAGTCTGGAGGAAGTCTATCACCACATCTCGTGCAGAATTTGGACACACCAATCTGCGGTTGAGGTTGAGAACTTGGGAAAGTAGGCACTTGAGGCTGGAACTGTGGTATTGGAGGTGTTCTAGGAGCTGTTCGAGGGTCATGGGATGCGAAAGATTCTTTGTGTTCTATGTTCATAACGTGATAGGAAGCCGAGCTGAATCTTTGTCTCATATTGCGGGAGACATTCCCTAATTGCACCTTCTGATTGAACTCGTTCATAACATCCTGGGTTGCGGGAATCTGTGGGGACGTAGAGGAGATTGACACGTCAACGTTGTTCGCCAACGCTTGGAGGGCGCTTACCTCGCAGTGCATCTCGAAATTGTGAACAAAGGAGTATCTCCAAGGGTTGCTGAATAGGTCTTGGTAGGTCAGTGTTGGTCCGCTGCGAGTGTCGAACTTCGTTTTCTGCAACTTGACGGATCCTTAGAACTTTGTAACATGAGGATGCTACCGCTTCGCCCGGGGTTTCGTCAGCTGAAGCCGTGAAGCCCGCACGGGCGTCGGCATGAAGGTCGCCGGCCTTTGTGACTGTATCGATGCTCGACACCAGGGGGGCTCATTCTTACGAGGCGGCTTTCACGACGGGGAGGTCCACATGAGTGCGGGCCTATTCGCTGTCCCGGCAAGGAACATGATGCGCTGGTTGCCTAGGGTCCACCTGGATGACGGCTTGGCAGGGCTGGATCAGGGCTTTCGCGCAGAGGTCCGGGAGTTGCCTGGACGAGAAGAGACGGACAATCTTCTCAAGTTCGGAGTTAGCCCTCTCCCGAAGGAACTGTTGGCCGCCGGGTGGCCCACCCACTTGAGGAGGCGAAGTCCCCGCAGATATTGCTTCCCGAATCTGTAAAACGTTATAACCATCACGCCTTGGAAGGGGCTCGAAAGCGGTCATAAGTTATGCCGAAGTTCAAGACAACGACGGAAGCTCTCAAAATCGTCCACAATCGGGACCAGATTCGTAACCTAGGTATCATAGCGCATGTGGATCATGGAAAGACCACCACTTCGGACTCTCTTTTGGCAGCGACGGGTATGCTTTCACCCTCTGTTGCCGGCCAGGCGCTCGCTTTGGACTATATGGAGCTGGAACAGCAGAGACAGATGACGATTAAGGCAGCAAACGTCACTTTGTACTACGAATTAGACAACAAACCCTATGTTATCAACCTAATCGACACTCCGGGACATATTGATTTCACTGGCAAGGTAACGAGGTCTCTTCGAGCCGTAGATGGCGCAATTGTAGT
>CAZAMW010000185.1:0-3587 GCA_964486265.1 uncultured Nitrosopumilales archaeon
GGCGTCGCCTCCTTCATCCTCGTGGTGTATCTGGCCCTGAGCAAGTACCTGGCGAGACATTCAGAAGCGGAGGGGTTTGTTGATAAGGGGCCCGGGGCGGGGCCATCTCCAACAACATGACAGTGATCGGAGCGCCCATCCGGAGGGAGATGGTGGCAAAGTACGGCTGCATCAACCCGTCCGAGAGCTCGGCCTTCGACGGGGACGGGTATGTCCTGACGGTCCGCGAAGACAGGACCCTCAACTACCTCGAGCACAGGAACATGGTCTCGCGGGAGATAGTGTTCACCCCCCCGGACGTGGTCGCGCACCTCACCTCCAAGAGCAAGTTCGGGAGGCTGGGGCTGTCGTTCCTCAACTCCGTCAAGGTCCACAGCGGCTTCGTCGGGAGGCTGGCCCTGGAGCTGGTGAACCTGAGCAACGAGAGGACCCCGATAACGATCAAGCAGGGGGACCCGCTCATCCACATCGAGTTCCTGAGGCGGGAAGGCCCCCCCGAGCCCTACTCGGGGAAGTACATGTTCCAGTTCATGAACGACGCGGAGACGGCGAAATACGTCGACATACTCTCGTCCAACTTCCCCTCGATCTACCCCAGAGGAGGGCTGGCCGAGCGCGGGAAAGAAAGGCTCGTAAGGGAAGACTGACAGAGGCGACCGCGGATCGCTGCCTGAGGAGCCGGGCTCCTGCTCCACGCGTCCCTACATGCACTGGGATTCCAAGGGGTCGTTCAGAGCGGCGGCGGACAACTTTTCGAGAAGCTCAGGTGCCCGGCAGCCGCTTCCGGACCGGTTCTAGATCCCCAGCGCGGACCTGAGTCCCTTGTACCTGTTCCTGATGGTGACTTCGGTGACCCCGGCCGCCTCGGCCACGTCCTTCTGGGTCTTGTCCTCCCCTTCCAGGGTGCAGGCGACATAGAGCGCAGCCGCAGCCAGCCCCATGGGATCCTTGCCGGCTGAAATCCTCGTCTCCTCGGCCCTCTTCAGTATCTCCAGCGCCCTCCTCTTCGTCTTCTCGGAGAGCCCCGCCTTCGACGCGATCCTCGAGATGCACTTCGTGGGGTCCACCACGGGCATCTTGATGTCCATCTCCTTCAGAAGGAGCCTGTAGCACCTGGCGATGTCCTTCTTCTTGACGTTGGAGACGACGGCGAGGTCCTTCAGCGTCCTCGGGGTCTCCCTGTCGCGGCACGCCGCGTAGAGCGAGGCAGCTATAATCGCCGAGATCGACCTGCCGCGGACGAGCCCTCTCTCGAGGGCCTTCCTGTAGATGTATGCCGCCTTCTCGACCACCGCCTCGGAGACCGCGAGCTTGTCCGAGAGCCTGTCCAGCTCGCTGAATGCCTGGCGAAGGTTGCGGTCCACCGGCTCGTGGACCTGGCTCCTGCTGTCCCAGGTCCTAAGCCGCTCGACTGTCGCCTTCATCGAGGCGGAAAGGGACTTGCCAGAAGCATCCTTGTTAATGCCGCCTATGACCGTAGCGAGGCCCATGTCGTGCATGGCGATGGACGTGGGGACCCCTCCTCTAGAACGGTCGTCTTTCTCCTCCTTTGAGAACGCCCTCCACTCCGGTCCGACCTCCTCTATCTTCTCCTTGACGACGAAACCACAGCTGCTGCAGAAGAGCTCCCCGCCGTTGGTGTCCACTATCATAGGACCCTTTCCGCAGCGCGGGCACTTGTCCAGCGCCCTCTGCAGTTTCATCAGCCGCGAGAAGTCTTTTTCGTAGGTCATCGCAACAAACACACGAAAAGATTTTTAATCTTGAACGGCGGGTGACCGCCTAATTATATTTAAGTATTGTGGATTGTTAGTCTATTTTTGGGTCATGTGGGCCCAGATTCTGCAAGACTTGTATCCGCGATGGTTACAATGCATAATATATGCATGGTCTCTGAGGAGAATGTAAAAAGTATTCCTGAAACCTCCGGATTTGCGACGAATGCTGTGTTTTTCTACCCTTCCATATGGCCAAGATTCCGCAATGTGGAACTAAGCTGCATCAGACTTTTATAGAAGGCGGGTCCGCCGCTCCTCGAGCGCTGCATGAACGGACTACTGATGTTGGAGAACGCTCTCCAATTCGTCGGCGCATTTGTCGCCTTCTCCATAGCCATCGTGTCCTACAAAGGAGTCAAGCAGACGCGCAGCTCCTCGCTCCTGAGGCTAGCAGCTGCATTCGTCTTCCTCGGGGCCGGCTTCATGCTCGAAGGGTTGGCGGGCTTCAGTTCGGTGGACCTTCTGCCCGGGTTCGAGGTCTCACTCACGACGCTCCTGATATCCGGGCTGTTCCTGGAGACGGCGGGATATTTCTTCCTGGCCTTCTCCCACATGCTCGACGTCGTCTTCGATAAGAAGATGGGTGTAATGCTGGCCCTCTTCCCGCTCATGGCGATCAACCAGTCGAGCCTGGCGGTCGTCCTGACCAGCCTCTCGTTCTACTTCATCCTCTATGGTGTCGTCGAGACGCTGTTCGCTTATTCCAAGAACAGAAACCCCAACACGCTGCTCATCGCCTCCGGCCTGGCGCTTCTGGCTGGCGGCTGGTGGATCTCGTTGGTAAGCCCGGACGGGCTTTTGTTAAATATAGTTCAGCTTTTGATGAAGGAAGTTGGACTGGTCACACTATTCATCCCAGTCCTGAAGTTCTCGTTCACGAAGAAGGGTGGTTGGAATGGCCCAGTATAGGACACAGACCAAGATCATAGCGGACATTCTGGCGACAGCCCGAGACATGAACACGGCCGGCGAGGGGGTAGGCATCACGACCCTTCTCAGGAAGGGAAACGTCTCCTATTCGCGCATGACCAAGCTGATCGCAGACCTCGTGGGCAACGGCCTGCTCGTCGAGATGAACATCGAGAAGAACTCCAAGTACAGGATCAGCGACAAGGGTCTGAGTTTCTTGCAGGCGTACGGGCAGTTCGAGGACTTCGCTCAATCATTCGGCCTCCGCCTTTAGGCCTCCGCTCACCCGTAGTCGCGTCATACTAGTCTCACTTTTATTCAGACCCGCAGCGCCCACCGCCCCGATAGCAATGATAGGGTTCGTGGGTGCAGGACGAGTCGGGGCTCAGGCGGCGCTAGAGGTGGCTTCTCAGGGAATCGACGACATTGCGATGGTCGACGTAATCCCCGGTCTGGCAGAGGGGGAGGCTCTGGACATAAGTCACAAGCTATCGGAGACGGGCGTGGACGTCTCGGTGACGGGGTCATCAGATTACTCTGACCTGAAGGGCTCCAGAGTGGTCGTGATCACCGCCGGACTCGCGAGGAAGCCGGGCATGACGCGCATGGACCTACTCGGGAAGAACGCCGTGATAATAGGCTCTGTCTCGAAGGAAGTCGCAAAGCACGCCCCGGGCTCCATAATCATAACCGTCACGAACCCGATGGACGTGATGAACTACGTCGTGCTCAAGGCCACCGGATTCCCGAAGAACAGGGTCGTGGGGATGGGTGGCGTACTCGACCTCTCACGCTTCAAGCACGTACTCTCGCTGAAGCTCGGGGTCTCGCGCTCGTCGATAACCGCGCTTGTGATAGGCGAACACGGAGAGAACATGCTGCCTCTCGCCAGATACACGT
>CAZAMW010000186.1:0-3578 GCA_964486265.1 uncultured Nitrosopumilales archaeon
TCATATTTAGGCGGCTAAGCATCTAGGACGTCCTGGTTATTTAGCAGGCGGCGAGGGCTACGCTGTCTTGCAAGCTCCCGGGCAGGAGGATGTTGGCAGACAGGTGGCGGCGTTCATCACCTCCTTCTTCGAGGCGGGGAAGGAGAAGGAGATTACCTCCCTCATGGATTTCCATGGACCTGCAAGACTCTTCACCAAGTTTGACGAGAACCCACCCTACACCAGACAGAGCTCCGAGGAGGCATTTGTGCACGAGCAGGCCGCGTTCGCCAACATCTCCGATTATGAATACAAGATCGAGGACTTGCGGGTCGACCCGGTGGGGGGCGTGGCCATCGCTACGTTCTACCTCAGCTTCAAGGGGATGTTCGTGAACGACTATTCGTTCGAAGGGATGACCGTCGGTTCGCGCTCCAGGGTGACCATGGTCGTTGCGAAGGTGGGGGAGGCATGGAAGATAGTGCACGCGCACTTCAGCCAGTTTCCCGACCTCCCGAAGAAGGAGCCTGGAAAATAGCGGAGTCAGCCGAGGCTGCAGCGCAGCTTGGCGGCTTGGTCGAAGGAATCACGCGCTTCATCGTGCTCCCCGAGCATGTACGAGATCAGGAAGTTGTTGGTGAAGTTCTCGTGCTTCTTGCTGGAGCTGCTCGTCGGTCCCAGCTTGATCGACAGGCTCTCCTCGATGGAGGAGAGGTCCGAGACCAGCGCCCCGAGGGATGCCCTCAGCTTCTGGGTGTCCATCTCGGCCACCTTAGCGATCTTGGGATAGACCTCCATCATCATGTTGATGGTCTGCCAGGAAACCAGGCTGCCCACGCTCCGGAAGTCTTTCTTGATGTTGACGTAGACGGCCTTGAGCGCGTCCCACTCGGCGTCGGTGAGCCCCGACAGTGCGCTCGCCCCGATGAACTCGGGCGGTATACCTATCGAGTAGAAGGCGGCGGCGAACGGGATGGCGCGTGGCATGGTCTTACCCTTCACATTTCTGCTGTAGCCAAAGAGGCCGATGTGCAGCTTCCTCGCCCTTCGCCGGGGCACATACCGGGCTATGCTGTTGATGAAGGGGGCCAGCTCCTCTATCCTCGACTGATACGCCGAGATGAGCTTGTACATCGCCGTCCTCAGCAGCTTCTCCTGCTCCGGGCTGACCTCGTCGGGCTCCCCGTTGGGCAGATTGGAGTTGAGCTGGGCTACGGCCCTCTTGACCTGCGCGTGAGGATAGTCGTAGCGGAATGCTGACTGGACCGTCACTGTGCTGAGCCCCTTGTACTCCTCCAGGAAGTTCTGCACGTTCCCCGGAGAGAGATGTCCCCTGAAGGGCATCGACCCTACCCCTATCATGGGGTGCGCCTCGATACCGTCGTTCTTGAGCGAGTGGAGCTTGGAGAGAGCTATCTTCGCAAGAAGGACGGCGGGCATTAGACCGTAGTTCAGCGCAGGGTCGGAGCGGGCGATGAACGCGCGCAGCTCCTTCATCGGGATCGCACGCGCGTGCTCCTTTACCAGCGAGTCGATGAGCAGGAGGTGCTCCATATCCTCCACTAGCGGTATGACGTTCACTTTTTCGGGCTTGAAAGCGCCGACCCACTTCTTCACGGTCATGGAGTCTGACAGCTTCAGGTCTCCGACCCCAGCGATGGCCTTCTCATAGTAGCTGTGCAGCCACGTGAGCTCCTCCCCGCTCGTCGTGAACGGAAGGATGACCTCGAAGACGGGTGTAGAATGCCGCTTGTAGAACACGGACGCGACATCGGAGCTCAGCGGTATCGTCTGGAGAGTCTCGGTGACTATCTTGCGCTCGGCCACCTCTATCTGAGGGTTGGGGACCCTGTAGGTCATGAAGATGTCCTCGCCCAGAGCGTGCTTCTGGAAGAAGTCAGGATATGCGCTCAGCAGCTTCCTGATCACGTTGGTGTCAACGTCCTTGCCCTCCGAGTCCCACATGACCTCGTCGCAACCGAGTTCACTGTATGCGGAGAACGCCTCGCGCAACTCCGCCTCCCCCTCGATGACGTCCGACCCTGACCACGGCGGAGTCGAGATGTTGTCTGGGTGCTGCGTCGACATCGTACGCGGGATTCTTCTTTCTTTCAAAACTGTCCTGTTCGGAATAACCCTTCGGCTCCCAAGGTAGATTAACTAATCGTCTCCCTCAACCGCAACACCGGCCGGACGGTGTCACATCTTCTTGAGTATGTCCCGGACGGCCTTCTCTCCGAGGAGATGGCCACGGCGGTCGACGAGGTTGTTGCCCTGGTCGAAGAGGCCGAGCAGGCGCGGGTTGTTGTCCTCCACGCCCTCTACGACTGCGTGCCAGCCTCGCGTGACGAAAATCTGGAGCGTACAGAAGCCGAAGACGACCGTGTCTCCTGTGGAGAACCTCTTTTCGCCGGGATAGAGCGTGAGGTTGTAGTTGAAGGGGTCCATCCCGGGATACTTGGCCTTCACGCGGCTGGTCATCGCCTGCTTGGCCGACCTCCCGACCATAGCGTCCATCGCGACGTCGTTTCCGGCGACCCACAGCTTCCCGTCCGGGAAGAGCCCCCAGCCGCCGCCGGAATAGGACATCCCGCCACCCTGGGTGAAGGTCCTCTCCCTGAGACGGTGTGAGACCTCGGTGACGTACACGAAAGCGGGGACCTCCGGCGCCTTCTGGTCGAACCCGTGCTCGGTGTTCGTGCCAGAGACGCCGTTTCCGGGCTCCGCGTGGGTGCCGCCGTTCTCGGCTATCACCTTCATGTTTGACGCGTGGTTGGTGCCGGGGACGTTGACCTGGGATATCTCGAGGCCGAGTTCTCTCTCGAGCCGCCGCGCCGCTCGTACCGCCGTGTGGAAGTTGGATATCGGTTCCACCCTGCTGGTTGCGAGGTTGTATAGGAGACAGGGGAAGCTTGTGGTGCCTATCACCTTCAGCCCCGGAAGTTCGGATATCTTCTTGACCTCCGAGACGATGTCCTCTTCAGGAATTCCGCCCGACATTGTGTCGAAGAACAAGTCCTTCTTCCCCACCGGCTGAACCAGGACGTCCTGCTTCCGGCCAAGCTTCTCCGCCCTCTTCGAGACCGCGCGGGCGTTGTCGAGACTGTAGACCGTCCAGACCTCGGGCTTCATGCTCAACACGTAATCGATGTCGTCCACCGGAGGCTGCACGAGGTGTCCCACGTGACCTATTTTCACTCCGTACCTGTTCAGGCTCTTGGCGCACGCGACCTCGACCGCCACCACTCCTCTGAAGCCCTCCTGCAGGACGCCGTTGCAGATTATCGGATTCCTTCCGACCTGCTTACTCATGTAGTAGAGCGAAAGGTCGTTCTTCCTGGCCTCCTTCACGATCGTCCTCGCGTTCCTCCGGTGAGCGTCGAGGTCGAGAAGGTACGTGTTCGGAGGAATCTGCCCCGACTGGTGGAGACGGACCGCCGCGTCGACGAGGCCGGGGTTCCTCTTGATGAGGGAATCTGTGTACCTGATATTGACGTCGCGGACTAGGTCATCGTACGTAGCCGAGCTGTACAGCTAGTGATCGCCTTGCAATGTTTGCCCTCGCCTCTATTTATCCGTTAGAATGCGTAATGGGCCCG
>CAZAMW010000187.1:0-3573 GCA_964486265.1 uncultured Nitrosopumilales archaeon
GTTGATCTCGGTCAGGTTGACCGCGTCAGCGAAGGCCTGTCTGAACCTGAGGTCTGCGAATGGCTGGAACTTGTAGTATGTGCCCGTCAGAGCGTTCGTGACGTTGGTCCCGAACGGGTCGAACAGGGTGCTGTATATCGGATATGTCCCGTAGAAGTTGATGCCCGAAATGTCGGAGACCAGCTTGTTGTTGTTAAGCCACTGCGACCTGTCCGCGATGTCGTACAGGTTGGTGCCCGGAAGGTCGATTGCCATCGCCTGCCCGGATTTGGCGGCGTTCTGGATGTCGACTTCCCTAGTGGTCGTGTCAGGAACGTACTTGAAGACCACGGTCTTGATCTGTGGGTTGATCTTGGAGCTCAGAGGCCCGCCCCAGTAGGTCGGGTTGGCTGCCAAGGTGATGGTGTTGGTGGTCGGGTCGTTGCTCTTGATGGTGTACGGACCAGTCCCCGCCATCGAGCCCTGCTGGGAGACGTTCAGGTAGGTGTTTCCACACCCGGCCGGAGACGATCCCGCATTGCACGTGGAGCTGAGGTCCTGGAAGTACTCGTTGATCTGGGACGTCGCGTTCCCGCTCAAGGTCGGATATGGTAATGTGTATCCGGCGCTTGTCCAGGTTGCGATGTCTTGTTTCATCACCCATCCCGGTGCGAGCATGACGGCCCATTCTCCGGCCAGTAGCTCAGGGACCGCGGACGTTGGGTGCTGGACGTTGAGGGTGAAGGTGTTGGTGCCCGTCATCTGCACGAAATTCTCGGCTAGGACGTTCTTCACGTAGGTAGACCCGTAGGTCTGCCCTCCGCTGAGGGTCGTGCTGAGGCTCGTGTTGAGGAGTTGCTGGAGCAGCCAGGAGGCCTGAGTGCCGTGGGCCACTGGCGTGCTTCCGTCCATGATGAGAAGCCTGTTGAGGGTGAAGTACACTGCGGTGGAGTTGAACGACTCTCCGTCAGCGAAGGTGATGCCCGGTCTCAGTGTGAACTGATAGGACTTCAGGTCGCTGGAGGGAGTATAGCTCTGTGCGAGCCACGGGATGATGCACGTGGAGCAAGAGCCGTTGTACCACAGTAGTGGTTCGTATACGTTCTGGATGATGTTGTAGTCGTACGAGAAGTAGGATACGCCTGGGTCTAGATACTCAGGAGTCTCGGCGGCTTCGTACGTGAATGTGCTTGGGACTGCCCCGCTCGTCGAGGTTGTGGATGTGGTCGAGGTGGTAGACGTCGTGGAACTCGTCGTGCCGGTGGAAACAATGCTGGTTGTAGACGTCGTGCTTGTGGTTGTCGAGGAGGAGGGCTTTTGGGTGGAATAGAAGTAGATCCCGGCTGCTACTGCCAGAATCAGGATTACTACGATTATTGCTGCTGCGGTGGTAGAAATTGCGCTTCTACCGCTTCTTTGCATTTTCAGGCGAAGTAACTCGCTCGTGCTTATTTAAACGTGACAAAGCGGGCGTTTTTCGTCGGATAATACATGAATCCGCTCACCTGACGCCGAGTTCCTCATACGCCCTCTTTGCCTCCTCGACGGAGGTCTCGTCCTCGAGCGTCGCCACGTCTCCGAGCGGACGGCCCTCTGCCACGGCCCTGAGCAGCCTCCTCATGATCTTTCCACTCCTCGTCTTGGGGAGCTTGTTGACGAAGTAGACCTGCGACGGCTCAGCGATGGGGCTGAAGCCATCCCGTACCCACTTCCTGACCTCTTTCCTCAGGGCGTCGGAGGGTTCGTGGCCCTGCTTTAGGACGACGAACGCAATGGGTACCTCGCCCTTTATCGCGTCGGGTATGGCCACAACCGCCGCCTCGGAAGCCGACCTGTGGGAGACGATCGCCGATTCTATCTCGTAGGTCCCGAGTCTGTGCCCCGCGACCTTGAGCACCTCGTCAGCCCTCCCGGCGACCCAGATGTAGCCGTCCTTGTCCTTTACCGCGTAGTCCCCGCAGAAGAAGTAGTCGGTACCGGGAAATCTCGAGAAATACTGCTTCTCGAAACGGTCAGGGTCACCGAACATGCCCGTGGGAGGTCCGGGCATACCGGGCCACGGGTTCTGGATGACCAGGAAACCCTTCTTTCCCGGTGCCACTGAAGCTCCTACCTCATCCACGACGTCCGCCTTGACGCCAGGAAGCGGCATGCCGTTGGTACCCGGCTTCATCGGAATGAGCGCCAGACCCGGCAGCGAAGAAATCATGATCCCGCCGGTCTCGGTCATCCACCAGGTCGAGCCCACGGGGCACCTCTTGTCCCCCACCAGGTTGAAGAGCCACCACCATGCCGACGGGTTGATCGGCTCGCCGACGCTCTGGAGCAGCCTGAGCGAGGACAGGTCGTGCTTCTTCACATGGTCTTCGCCGAACTTCATCTGGGCCCTGGTCGCCGTCGGCGTCGTGTACAGGAGAGAGACGCCGTACCTCTCGATGATCGCCCACCATCGGTCCGGAGCGGGAAAGTCCAGCGCACCCTCGAAGATCACTTCGGTAGCACCCTCCAGGAGAGGCCCGTAGGCTACGTAGCTGTGCCCGGTGACCCACCCTATGTCGGCGGGGCACCAGTAGACGTCCTCGTCTCTCAAGTCGAAGACCCACCTCATCGTGGCGTGCAGAAGGACCGAGTATCCGCCCGTGTCATGGATGATACCCTTGGGCTTGCCCGTCGTCCCGGACGTGTAGAGGACATAGAGAGGATGACCGCTCTCGACAATCTCCGGGTCGACCTTGATGGACTGCGGTACCTCGGAAAGCAGGTCGTCAAGGTAGTGGTCCCTTCCCCCCGTCATAGGGCAGGCCACCCCCAGCCTCCTGACGAGGAGCGTGTTCTCAACCGAGGGCGCCTGCTCGAGTGCCTTGTCGACAATCTCCTTCAGCAGGACCATCTTCCCCCTCCTGTAGAAGCCGTCCGCAGTTACCAGCAGCTTTGCCCCGAGGTCTGCGACCCTGCTCGAGAGAGACTCTGCGCTGAACCCACTGAACACGACCGTGAAGGTGATGCCGAGCCTCGCTGCAGCCAGAAGCGTCACTATCGCCTCCGGTATCAGCGGCATGTAGACGGCCATCCTGTCGCCCTTCTTCAGGCCGAACTTCTCCTTCAGGATGAAGGCCATCCTGTTGACCTCCCGGTACAGGTCTCCGTACGTAAGCTTCCTGACTTCCTTCGGCTGCCCTTTTTCGTCCGTCGGTTCGCCCTCCCAGATTATCGCAAGCTTGTTGCGCCGGTGTGAATGAGCGTGCCGGTCGACCGCAAGATGTGAAAGGTTGAGAAGCCCCCCGTTGAACCAGTGGTACACGTGAGGATAGCCCTCCTTCGACAGGACGGTCTCCCACTCCTGGAACCAGTCGAGCTCGCGCGCCAGGTTCGCCCAGTGCTCCTGCGGGTCCGCCAGGCTCTTCCTGAGCGTCGCTTCGTATGTGTTGACCGAGACGTTGACTCGCGCCCATCCGGGAAGCTCAATCCTCTCTCCGAACGGCAGCGATTCACCGAGTATCTCTGGTTCGCTCAATGCTGCCGTGGGAGAGCTACGCGAGTGTAATTAGCCTTTTTCCGCAAAGCCTGGCCGTCTAATACACCTCTCGTTTTTAA
>CAZAMW010000188.1:0-3511 GCA_964486265.1 uncultured Nitrosopumilales archaeon
AAACCTGCCGTGGTTAGATTTTACATAAGCCCGCCTATCGCAATATATATGTATGGAAGGTCACGAACCAACGGCCTGGGCTATTTCTATGGCCGCTACCAAATCTGGCTCTTCAGGAGAGGAAGCGAGCTCCAACGTCAAGACGGGGCAGCTAGCCCGGATGATCACGGAAATCGGGCCCAACATCTCGGAGATAGCGAGGCAGCTCGGCCAGTTCAAGGAGAGCGTCAGGTACAGGTACAAGGAGAAGCTGCTCAGCAAGGGATTCGCCGTCCATGTAGCGATCGACCACGAGAAGCTAGGGCTAAGGAGAGTGATCATGCTGGTCGACTTTGCGGACCAGTACAAGGCGATAGCCCAGAAGATGATGACGATTCTGAGTGACCAGGGCTACCTGGTCAGCTTTGAAAAGGTGCTTCCCGACGGCAAGTACATCGTTCACTGTTCGGTCCCCGAAGAGTGCCTCGGCGATTACAGGGACCTGTTCACGGAGCTCGAGAAGAAGGGCATGTTCAAGTCGCTCGAGTTCCACACCTTCCAGTGGTTCCGGAACCCCCCGATGAAGACAAACATGTACGACTTCGACGAGGGAGTGTGGGATTTCGACTGGTCCACCGAGGCCAAGCTTGACAAAGACGTCGCCGCGCAGCTCCCCTCGAACAGGGAGAGGTTCGACATGATCGACCTGCTCATCCTGAAGCAGCTGCAGATGGACGGCAACAAGACGCTCGCGGAGATGGCCGAGTCCATGGCCATCAACTACAAGACGCTCACCTGGCACTTTAGGAAGCACATCCAGGAGCGGAAGCTCATCAAGGGATACGTCATCAAGTGGATGGGGACGACCTACGACTACAAGGCGGAGAAGTTCGCGACGAAGAAGCACACGTACCTTTGGGTGGTCGTGATGTTCTCCCAGCTCGACCAGACGAGGAGGCTCGAGGTCATGGCGAGGCTCAACCAGCTCCCGTTCATCTGGTCAGAGGCGGTCGGCGACATGTACGAGGCCGAGCTCATCTTCCCTATCGAGTCGCTCACAGAGGGCCTTCAGTACCTCGCGGAAGTCATCTCGGACACGAACAGCGCGGCGAAGTACTTCATAGTGGACCAGACCAACTCCAACGCCTTCACGATCATCCCTCGTCTCTTCGACGAGACGGGACAGCAGTGGCAGTTCGACTCCAGGCGCCTACTGCGCGACTGCGAGAAGCTGCTTCTAGAAATAAGGGAGGGCACGGGACGTTCCGTGCCATCCAACGCACAGAGGACCTGACATCAGGTCAGAGGTCCGGGGCCGGTCGGGTCGAGCGGGCCCGGGTGCACACCGACGCTCGCCAGAAGAAAACTTGCGGCCGCCAGTGCCATCATCCCATACCTTACCTTTTGGTCGTAGGTCATGCCTTCGGTAGGCACGCCCTTCAGCTTAAACTTAGCGTATTCTTAGAATATCACTCAGATTTCCCATGATAAAGCTAAGACTTCTGTTCATCCTTTACCCGGTCCCTCTTCATCCTCTCGAGCTCCGATGCCGAAAAAAGAGAGGGGAAGCTCGCCGAGAGTATCTGCGCGTATGTGTCGGACTCGGACTGGTCCATGTACTGGAACATGTAGTTCCCCATGTAAGGCGAAGGCTCACCATCCCTTGTGATGAACTCGATGTGGATGAGCGGGTCGCCGTGCTTGATCGTTATCGGTGAGCGCTCGTTGTTGAGGTTGACGAGCTCGAGCGCGAGGCGCCCCACGAAGCCGCTGTGGACCTTTACTGAGTTGAGGAACGAGAGGCCCATCCTGCCGAACCTGCTCTTCGCCGTAAGGTGCGCGACGAAGTTCGGAGGGGTGAAGATGACCTCCTTCGAGACCATGTTGCGGTGCTCCAGATAGTTGAGAGTCCTGTCTTCGCGGACCGTAAGGACGTAACCGTCGCCGTCGAAACCTTCAGGGTGGGTTGGGGAGATCACCTTGTACTTCTCCACCAGCCCCGTCAGGATTGACTTGCCTACTACTGTCATCCTCACTCGTCTCCCGCTGCGGCCTTATAACTCGCTTGAGGAAGAGATCGACGATGTACAGCAGTCCCGGGAGCCCGACTATGACCAGGATGTCGTAGGCCGGGATGAGACTGAAGACCGAGTTTGCCGTCCACGATATCCCGTAGACGCCCTGCCCGTAGAACGCGAATGCGTTTGAGGCAAAGTCGACCGCCCAGTGGAAGATTATGCTGGCGTGAAGGCCGTAACGGACGTAGAGATAGCCAAGGACCACGCCGTCGAGCGCGGCCTCGCTGACCTTGCCGATGTCCCACCCTGCTCCGGAGAGGTAGTGGGCGAGGCCGAAGAGTATTGCGCTGAACGCGACGAGGAAGTACGCGAAACTCTTCAGCGCCCCGGTGGAGACCTGGACTGCTTCAGGGTCTGCGGCCGGAACCGCGTCCCAGGCGGCGGAGGGCCTCCAGAGACTTCTGGCCAGCTTCTTCACCGGCGGTCGCGTCGCGAGGAGGAGCACGAAGAGAGGTACGCCGATGAGGAAGAACCTGAAGCCTATCTCCTCTATGAGAGGCGAGAGAGTCAGGTCCATGAAGAGGAGGAAAGAGTCGCCGGAGATGCCGCCCGTCTGCACTCCCACCGAAGTCTGGACCGAATCGAGAATCACGGTGGCCAGTAGGGTCGCTCCCAGCAGCATCGTCGTGGCCGTAAGGGGGTTGCGTAGGAGGGCCCCGGGGCCCTGACGGGCCGCGGCGGCAAGCGCCCTGAAGAACCCACCACCCTGGACTGCCGCGACGACTATTAAGATGACGTAGACGGCAGTCAGGGCGAGATACAGGACCCCGAAAGTGGGCGTCACTGGGATGTCCACCTCCACCAGCGCCACGTAGACGGGGAGGTGGCCGATCAGCGTCTGCGAACCGATTGAGGACGACAGGTGCGTGAAGAAGACGGCGTAGGTGCCGAATGGGATCGACAGCACCAGCATGGCGCAGCAGGACGCCACTATGGCGGCGTAGACGAGGCCGAAAGCGTTCCATCCGGGAGAGTCCAAACGCCCATCAGTCCGCCAGTTTGTCAGGGTTGGCTTCGAGGAAAGCGTATCCGCGGTATCCGCAGTTTGGGCAGTAGTAGTCCTGGGGCGTGAGCCACCCGCCTAGCTCGCTGCCTGGGCGTAGCTGCTTCAGGCAGTTCGGGCAGAGCCTCGGCACCGCGGCGAGCACCTTCCTTCTCACGAGTTTGGGCATCCGTGAATCTTCTTGCTCGTCGGGCATTGGTACGGACGCACCCCCATCTACGCCTTAAACGCTTTTCGAATCAAGAGACGACGATCCGGACGTAGACGGACCTGTAGGTCATTCCGTCGGTGACCGTAGCAAGGAGGTAGTAGTCTCCAGGCGGGGTGGACGCGGCCGCGCGGACCGTGATGACGACCGAGCGCGTTCCGGAGAGACCGACTATCGATCGCGTCGACGCTGTTGCGGAGAGGTTCGAGGGTAGCGCGGTATGGGACTCGGAGTCCGCGAACT
>CAZAMW010000189.1:0-3466 GCA_964486265.1 uncultured Nitrosopumilales archaeon
ACGAACCTGGTCCTGGTCCTAAAGAGCGGCGTCTACGTGATCCTCTCTCCTGAGAATTTCCAGAGCTTCCTCTCCGTCTTCGACCGGAATGTGATGAACGCGCAGGCTTAGCTTGCTTCGGGGCTTCTGGCTTCCCCGGGGCGTCCCGGCCGCGGCACCGTGGACTTCGTGCTACCGGTCGCCCCCGTGGACGATGAGGGGGCGGCTGGCATCCTCGGCTGTGCCGGGGAGGATGCTCGTCTGAGCAAACTCACCAGCCCTGCCCCCGTCTGGGAACAATGACCAGGTCCTTAGGTCACAGGCCGCGTGACGGACGCCCTCAGACAGCATGTTCCCCGGGATATCCATGCGCCAACGCGTACGTGCGGGCTCCGCGCCGCAGCCTACCCGCGAGCGGCTAACCGACCCTTGCGGACGTCTCGATGGCGAGGCCGTCTTCCTGGACCGCGTGCCTTATCGTCTTGACCCTCGGGATGACGCGCCTGAGCTTCTCGATGTCTATCTCGCCCTCGGCCTGCTCGAATCCCTGGGCGAACTTGAAGGACATTACCCCGTCCACCAGGCTCTTGATGTAGGCGACCTGGGCGTCGTCGTGGATGCCCTTCGGCAGGAGCACAAAGTGCACGCCTCCGAGCTTGTGCGCGGCGTTCACCCAGAACATGACAAGGTCCACTATCTCGTTGACAGGGTAGGCCTTCATGAGGTAGGAGAGAGACAGGCAGCTCCACCTGCCCTCGTTCAGCCTCTCGATGAAGTCCTCCTGGAGCGCGCTGAGCGAGTTCGGCGGGAGGTCTATCCTCTGCTCCCTCGGGTCATCCGGGGTGTTGTTGATTATCGCCTTGAGCTGCGGCGGGATCACCCTGGTGAAGACCCAGGAGCCGTCGTCGACGTACTCGTTGATTTCCCACTTGAACGTCTGCATGTCCTGGACGGTGTCCTCGCTGGACGACTCGCAGTTGTAGTAGACCACCTTGGTCTTCTGCTTGACGGCGTTGAATAGCGCCTGCTGGGCGAAGGTGGCGTAGAAGGTGCCGGGCTCGCCGGTCATGAGGTACACACTGTTAGTAGGAAAACCGCCGCCGAGCACGTACGCGATGCCCTGCAGCCCAAAATCCGAGAGCCCGTGATCAATCCTTGGGCGACCGGAGGATGAAATTTGC
Source organism: uncultured Nitrosopumilales archaeon (assembly GCA_964486265.1). Taxonomy (GTDB): domain Archaea; phylum Thermoproteota; class Nitrososphaeria; order Nitrososphaerales; family Gagatemarchaeaceae; genus Gagatemarchaeum. Next base: position 1,161 of record CAZAMW010000189.1, read on the forward strand.
CCTTTGGTCAAAGACCGCTTGTTGCCTTCAGAACGGGCTTGGACCGTGCTGGTCTTAAAAGCTTTTCCCGGCGAATAGTACCCGCGTGGGTTCTGTACCAAGCTTTTCTTCTCTCGACCGTCACATGAGCATTAGAGAATACATAAAGGTTGTGTGTGCGTATCATGCCAAGGATGGACGCCCTGCGGCGCGGCGCCAGGCGACAAACATCACAATCTGCGAGAGGCTCACGGTCGTTTTCGGAACATGCGGATAAATAAGGCCGTCACGCGCCCACGCGTGTCCGATGGCCTCGTACAAGGCTGGAATCCTGATAACGAACATGCTGACAACGGTGGTCGCTGCCTCCGTCGCAATATTCACGGTGGCGGTCTCCTACCTGCTCGTCCGCGCATTTCTTGGGACTTCTTTCGACATGAGCCTTACCACGAACACGGGCGGCATGACGAACAACTTCGCGGTCTACGGGTTCATCTCGGTCGAGGCCTGCTTCGTCGCGGTCGTCGTCGCCTTCGCCTACGCCACGATCAGGGCCGCGCTGAAGAAGAACTACGTCCAGGTCGAAATCGACGGGTAAGCGCTTCAGACTTAGCACCAGCGCCTGTCGATGACTTCATGGAATATCTAAAAGTATAAGTAACCTTCGGGGGGCCGGTCCCACCATGTCCCGACTGAGGGCATCGTTCATGACCAAACTGGTGTCCGGTGCAGTCATAACCGTGGTGGGGGGATTCAGCATAGCGTTCTCCCTGCTCCTCTTCAGCATGATCGGAACAATCAGCACGGCACAGAGCTTCTTCGGGAGTGCCGCGGTCCTGATGTACATGTCCGTGGAGGGCGTGTTTCTCTGCATCGTGATAGCCGCGGCCTACTGGACCCTGCACAGGAAGAAGTAACCGCCGGTCCGGACCGCTACGGGAGAGGCTCGGGCTTAGCTCTCGTGCTAGACCGGTTCGGGAGAGATTAATATAGCAGACGTTAAACTCCCGAGAATCCGGTGGCCTAGTGTTGAGGAGGCTTCTTGCTTTCGGTACTGGCGCAGCGGTCATTGGCCTGTTTCTGCTTCTTGTGGCGTTCTTCGAGTCCTACATCATCGTGAGCCAGCTGCAGAGCGAGCTCGCCAACCAGACGGCCGGGAACGTGAACGTAGTCCTGGAGGACGCGACGCTCGAGGCGGTGTTTCTTGGCGTCATGGTCGCGCTCGGCTACGGGCTGATCTCGCAGGGGCTCAGCGGGATTCGGAAACAGGAGATGCTCGAGCTTGAAAGGTCGGAGGAGGACGAGATGGTAAAGGCCCGGGTGATGGCGAAGATAACGAGGGAGAGGGCTGCGGAGAAGGAAAGGGCGGCGGGAATCAGGCATCTGGTCACTTCACAGGGCATAGGGGGCCGGGATACGACCAAGTCGGCGACCCCTGCTCCACCGTCGGAGCCGCTGCCCCCTGCTGGGTCTCCCATCGCCGCCGGGGCGTCGCAGGCGCCCGGACAGTCGTCCACCGCTTCTTCGCCCGCCCAGGTCGAAACTCCTCCGGAAATCCGGGACCAGCCCGAGCCCTCTCCTGCGCCTGCCGTCAGTGACGTCTCTCCTTCTGGTGTGCCGGAGGTGGTATGGGAAGGGGGTCCGCCCTCCAAACTGGAGGGTGTCGAAGTCCTCCCGGAGCCTCCGGACCACGGCGTATACTCCACCCCCGAACTGCCCGCTACCGTTTCGGAAGGGGCCGAGCCTCAGGCAGAACCTCCCGCGCCGCCCAAGAGGGGGAGGGGCAGGCCCAGGGGGTCGAAGAAGAAACAGGCAGCCGGAAGCGCCGGCACATCGACTTAGATATTCCATAAATCTATCGCGATAATGTCATGCTACATCACATAATTAATTCAAAATAATTAAAATATTTTTTTAGAATTTAGGCTGTGCAGAATCTATATTGTTCATGCGTATATCCTAAGATTTCAATATTCTTCCAGAAAATTGTTGTATTGCAATCGTCGTCTTTATATACGGGCCTGTTATGGGCGCGGATACGTGAACATCTGAAAATGAAGTTCCTTCTGAAGCAAAAGAAAAGATCTGCAGTCTCTCCAGTCATCGCAACCCTTCTCCTCATCGCCATCGCGGTCGCAGCAGCCATCATCGTCTACGCCTTCGTCACCGGGCTTATTGGCGGTCTCACCACCAGTAGCAACGGCCTCGTCGTCATCTCCGGGAGCTTGACGGTTCCTGGCGGCAGCGGCGCAGGTTCGCTAGTCGTGACGGTCAAGAACAGCGCGAGCAACCCGATCCAGGCTATCACAATCGGCACTGATGGAAGC
>CAZAMW010000190.1:0-2383 GCA_964486265.1 uncultured Nitrosopumilales archaeon
TGAACCAGGCGGAGAAGCTGACGGCCACGATGAAGGACTATGGCTTCGTAAGCATCGAGACGATCGAGGTCCTGGTGAGGAACCTCGAGGCGCGCGTCGGGATGACACGGCCGTCCCAGATCATGGTGGCCCACACGTGCTATCTCACCTTCGGACGCAAGACAGAGGGTATCTCGGAGCCCGTCCCGGATGAACGTGAGCAGGAGGAGGTCGAAGCGGAGGAGTCTACGGGCGGCGCCGAGCCCTTCGAGCCAGTTCCAGGCCCACCCCCAGCCCCAGCGTAACGCCGGACAGCAGGAACACGACCCAGTTCGTGAACGGCGTTCCCTCGAGGAAGTTGGTCGCGTGGATGTTCCACGCGTAGTTCAGGAAGAAGTAGACCCCTATCTCGAAGGCAAAGACCATCGCAGGAGCGACTATGAGTAGCACCCTGAGGGACGCCGTCAGCAGACCCTGCTTCGGTATCCAGAGCACAAGCAAAAAGATTGCAGCAAGCCCGAAGAAGACCGCTCCCACGACTCCTGGGGACCCGACGTAGTAACCGAAGTTGTAGACGTAGTACACGTAGTTGTAGCACGGGATGCACTCGCGCCCGAGGGCGTAAGGGATGTGCACGATGTAGTTGTCGACCACGACGCCGACCCACGCGACGAATGACACCCACCAGGCCACCCAGACCCACCGGCGCAGACGGAGAAGAAGAGGCCGGCCCGGGGTCCCGCTCATTGGACTCCCGCGTCGCGTCGCTCGTTCGTATTTACGCGTTCTGAGGCCCTTCTACGACCCTTAGCGCGAACGTCCAGGGCGGCGGCGGAGGCCCCGAGGCAGAGGACGACTGCGGATATCCAGAAGACCGCTTCGTTGCTGAAGGGCGTGCCGCTCAGGAACTCCGTAGCATGGACGGTCCACCAGTAGTTGAGCAGGAAGTAGACGCCGACCTCGAACGCAAGGACCTCGGCAGGAGCGACGACCAGGACGGTCCGCAACAGTGCGGTGCGCAGCCCCTGCTCAGGAAGCCACAGGAGCGCGACGCAGGCAAGCGAGACCAGCAGGAACATCGCAGCCACCACCCCCGAATCGACAAGGTGGGCGTCCAGGCTGTAGTAGTAGTTGTAGACCAGGATGCAGCTGTCGCGGCCAAGCTGGGCCAGGCCGGGCTGCCCGCACCACTGCCCCCAAAAGTACGGGGTGTGGTAGAGATAGTCATCGACGACCGTGAAGATCCAGACGGCCGTCGTGGAGCATGCAAGGATGCCAAGGGCGAGCCTCACCATGCCGTTGGAAAACGCTGGGTAGGCTGCGGGTTTGCGCATGTTTCCGTCGGCCGCGCGGTTCGCCGTATTTACGAATTACACGGCAGCCCGCAAGAGTTTTAATCCGAGTGAAAGACCGCGTCCCGTCCGATGAGCTCCGGTTCAAGCAAACAGGATGTCCCTTTCCTGCTCTTCCTGGTCCCGTTCGCCGTGAGCGGCATCTACGCCCTGTATCTCTGGGTCACGTCAGGTATATCGGCCGTACTGCCATCCGGCGTCTTCCTCCAGGTCACAGAAAGTCCATACGTGTTTCTCATCGGCTTCGTCGCCGTGATGGTGGCAGCGGCCCTGGACATCCAGTTCACCGACCCCGCCAACAGAAGGACGAAGCTCATTCAGGAGAGCGGCACGCTGCAGAAGGTGGCCGTTGCAGCGCTCGTCCTTGGGGTGGTCTGCGCGTGGTATGCCGCAGGCTTCGACCTGGGCGGGGCCGCAGCCAACGTGGCAGCAGGAAGGTACGTGGTAGTCTTTCCCGGCCTTGTGATCCTGTTCAGCTTCCTGATTCTGCCTTCGGTGTCCGCAAAAAGGGAGCAGTTGAGGAACATCGTGATCGTGCTTCTACTGCTCGCCGTCCCGCTCTCGGTTGACGAGGTGGGGAAGAGGAACTTCTTCGCCGGTATGGCCCTAGGTGTCGCCCTCCTCGCGGTCGCGCTGTACCTCTACTTCACGTCCAGGCGCCGCGACTGAGTCAGCCCGAGTTCCTCGCCAGGACCCCGCAAAGCTTCCGAAAGTCCTCGTCGAGCGTCCCGCTCAACGAGCGGTTGTAGATGATAGAAGCAGGATGATAGGTGGAAAAGAACCTGACCTCGTTGCGCTCCATCACGGTCCCGTGCACCTCTCCCAGACTCTTATTCGGGAAGAACTCCTTCAGCGCTGTGTCGCCCAGCAGGAGTACCGCCGAGGGAGCTATCGCGTCGAGCTGCCTCCTGAGGTAGGGATAACACGCATCCAGTTCGTCCTTCCTGGGACGGCGGTTGCCGGGAGGCCGGCACTTGACCGCGTTCGTTATGAAGACCTCCCTTCTCTCGAGCCCTCCCTCGGCAAGCAGAGCGTCGAGATTCTTTCCGGCC
>CAZAMW010000190.1:2393-3411 GCA_964486265.1 uncultured Nitrosopumilales archaeon
CGAGCCCACGAACGGCCTCCCCTGTTCGTCTTCGTTGGCCCCCGGCCCCTCACCGACGATCACCAGAGAAGCCTTTGGGTTGCCCTCTCCCGGGACCGCGTTCTTCCTGCTCAGGTGGAGGGGACACCGCTCGCAGGCTTTCACCTCTGCTGCCACGCGCGCGAGCGCCTCTTCGGTCATCTCAGGCGAGCTCTTCCTTCGACTTGGGGTACGAGCCCAGAACCTTCAGGAACACAGTCTTGCCGGCGACCTCGGCGAATGCCTTGGAGACCACCGGGTCCCTGTGGTGGCCCTCGATGTCGACGAAGAAGTAGTACTCCCAAGGCCTCTGGCGTGTGGGCCGCGACTCTATCTTGGTGAGGTTGATCTTGTGGCGCGCGAACACCTCGAGGACCGCGTAAAGCGAGCCCGGCGTGTGGGGTACCGAGAATATCACCGATGTCTTGCTGTCGCGCTGCCTCTTGCCCTCCGTCTTGGAGATGACGAGGAAGCGCGTGAAGTTCCTCCCATAGTCCTCGATGCCCTTCTTGAGGACCTTCATGCCGTAGATCTCCGCGGCCTTCTGGCTCGCGATGGCGGCGGCCCCGGAGAGCCCGTCTTCCTTGATCATCTTCACGCTCCCCGCCGTGTCGTACGTGACCCTGGGTTCGGCGAACATCGAGGCCACGAAGTTCCTGCACTGCGCCAGAGCCTGCGGGTGCGAATAGATCACCTTGATGTCGGAGAGCTTGGCTGCGGGGAGGCCGATGAGACAGTGCACGACGCGGACCACCTCCTCCCCGACGACCTTGACGCTCGAGGTGAGGAACATGTCGTACGACTCAGAGACGCTGCCTTCGATTGAATTCTCGATGGGCACGACTCCGATGTCCACGGCCCCGACCTCTGTCAGGTTGAAGACCTCCCTGATGCTCTTGATGGGCACCGTCTCGACTCCCGTCCCGAAATGCTGGTAGACCGCCTGTTCACTGAAGGCGCCGTGCTCTCCCTGGAACCCGATCCTTCGTTTCTTCAAATC
>CAZAMW010000191.1:0-3399 GCA_964486265.1 uncultured Nitrosopumilales archaeon
GACGTCGGCGGTCATCCTCGCGGGAGCCCTGCTCGAGAAGGCGGAGGAGCTCATCAGCAAGGATGTCCACCCGACTGTGGTGGTCGACGGTTACATGAAGGCGCTCGAAAAGTCTCAACAGGTCCTCGAGAGCATAGCGGAGAGGGTGGAGCCGTCCTCGAAGACGGACCTGCTCAAGGTAGCGACGACCAGCATGATGACGAAGCTGGTGTCCGACGAGGCGCCCCATCTCGCCCAGCTGGTGGTTGATGCCATCATGCAGGTGGCCGAGAAGACCGAGAAGGGCTACAAGGTTGACATTGACAACGTCAAGGTCGAGAAGAAGGCAGGAGGCTCGATGGTCGACACCAAGCTGATCTCGGGTATCGCACTGGACAAGGAGGTCGTCCACTCGGCGATGCCGAAGAGGATAGAGGGCGCCAAGATTGCCTTGGTCAACTCCCCGCTCGAGATCGAGAAGACCGAATTCAGCGCAGAGATTAGGATCAGCGACCCGGACCAGATGCAGAAGTTCCTCGACGAGGAGAACAGCATCCTGAAGGGGATGGTGGAGAAGATCGAGGAGTCAGGGGCGAACGTCATAGTATGCCAGAAGGGCATCGACGACGTCGCGCAGCACTACCTCGCGAGGGCCGGCATCATGGCGGTAAGACGCGTCAAGGAGAGCGACATGACCAAGCTCGCCAAGGCGACGGGAGCGAGGATAGTCACCAACCTGGACGACCTCAGCGCGAAGGACCTCGGCTCGGCGAAGCTCGCCGAAGAGAGGAAGATCGAGGAGGACAAGTGGGTCTTCATCGAGGGTGCAAAGAACCCCAAGGCAGTGACCATCCTGGTCAGAGGTGGTTCCCAGAGGGTCGTGGACGAGGCCGAGCGAGCCCTGCACGATGCACTGATGGTGACCAAGGACGTGGTCGAGATTCCGGCCATCGTCGCGGGCGGTGGCGCCCCGGAGGTAGAGGTTGCCAGCAAGGTCAGAGAATGGGCACAGAAGCTCACGGGCAGGGAGCAGCTCGCAGCGCTCCGCTACGCTGAGGCGATCGAGAGCATTGCGACGATTCTCGCGGAGAACGCCGGAATGGACCCGATAGACACCCAAGTGGACCTGAGGGCCAGGCACGGCAAGGGTGAGAAGTGGGCTGGAGTGGACGCACTCTCCGGTAAGGTGGCCAACATGTGGACCAAGAACGTGGTCGAGCCGATGGCCGTGAAGACGCAGATTCTCAAGGCCGCCACGGAGTCCGCCTGCATGATACTCCGCATCGACGACGTGATCGCCTCGAGCAAGGCGAAGGAACCCCCACCCGGCGCAGGCGGTCCAGGTGGCATGGGCGGAATGTAAGAGACCGCCCGCCGACTCTCTTTTCGGAATTTCCTTCTTCGAGGTCAAGCCGCCGCGGCTGGAAGTCCAAGCTCCAGAGCGAGATTTTATCATCAGCAGGAATGCTGAGGCGAGGACAACTCCCTCTCCTCTGCCTCGCTGTGCTTCAGGAGTGCGACTAAGATCAGCAGAGAAAATTCGATTACCGGGAGCTCCGCTTCGAGCAGTTCCTTCAGCAGCAGGCTTAAAGTCATGATGTCGACCGCCCGCCATGTACTAAGCAGCGTCAGCATCGAGGCAGCCGCCATCAGATTGCACAGTTCCCACTCAAGGCGCAAAATGTGCCAAGGGTCGGATTTGAACCGACGACAACCCGGTGTTTGAGGAGAACTCGTTTCTCCACTTCAGCCGGGGGCTAGAGGTCATGCTCTCTCCCAGGTTTCCCGGCGACTAGCGTCTCTGAGCTACCTTGGCACAGCTATCGTCACTTTCGAAGTTCACTTAAGACTTTCTCCGACATAGTGTTTGAATTTTCGCGGCCGGTTTTCCAGGGACTGTTCAGGCTCTCCTTAGTCCTGTAAATACAGGCTGAGCTACCTTGCCGCCACACTCGGCTCCGCACGAATATCACTTTGATTTCTTCACATCGATGGCTGAATGGAAGAAGGTTCCAAAGGGGACTTTCCCCAAAAAGCTTAAAGTGTATTCGGGCCCGAATCCTTCCAACTTGAAGAAAGCCTTCGTAGAGACATACAAAGCATCGCAGACGTTCAAGGCGCCCCTCGATTTCGTGTTCCAGTGGTGCACGGACTTCAGAGAAGACGATGGCCAGATGATAGGTTCCAAGGCTAAGAGGACCTTTCTCGAGCGTACCGACAAGCGGGTCGTCTGGATGGTCAACTACAAGGAAAAGGGCAAGCAGAGAGAAGGGTTGAGAGCCGTCTGGTTGCACGCTCCCGACTCATGGTCGCTGGACACATGCGGGGACAAGAGGGAGATCGGAGAGTACAAGCTGACCTCGAAGGGCAAGAACAAGACGAGGTTGGACATGAAGTTCTGGCAGACCTTCGACAGCAAGGACGATGTAACCGACCAGAAGAAGTGGCAGAAGGACGTCGACGAGGAGTGGGGCATCTTCGCCGAAAACCTGGAGAAGGACTACAAGACTTCGCTCAAGGCATAAGTGACGGCCCTTGGCCGCTCAGTACACGGTCGACATCAAGACCTTCCACTACAAGTGGAACAGGGCACACAGGCCCGTCCTTACGGTCCGCGACGGCGACACGGTGACGTTCGAGATAAACGACGTCTGGAGCTGGACGATCAACAAGAAGACCAAAGCCAGCGACATATCCAAACTCGACCGCGAGAAGCTCTACCCGCTTGCGGGACCCGTCTACGTCGAAGGAGCCAAGCCCGGTGACGCGCTCACGGTCGAGGTGCTCGACATGGGGGTCGACGACTTTGGATGGACGGTAATCCTGCCGGGATACGGAATTCTCGAAGAGTTCGTGAGACCCTACATACACAAGTGGGACCTGAGGAACAAGCGCTTCGCGCCCTTCAAGAAGGGCATCAAGATACCGATAGACCCGTTCTGCGGCGTCCTCGGAGTCGCACCGGAGAACCGCGGCTCCTTCGACGTGGCGCCGCCAGACAAGAACGGCGGTAACTTGGACATCAGGCACCTCACCAAGGGTAGCCTGCTCAAGCTTCCGGTGTGGGTTCCGGGCGCCCTGTTCTCCGCGGGGGACGTGCACGCTTCGATGGGCGACGGCGAGGTCTGCATCAGCGCAATAGAATGCGCCGGCACCGCCAAGCTCCGCTTCGGGTTAGAGAAGAACGCCAAGCTTCGCTCGCCAGAGTACACGACCGTGGGCGACAAGCAGCCCAAGAAGGGCTACTATGCGACCACCGGCATCGCGCCTGACCTGATGACCGCGACCAACGAATCTGTGAGGAACATGATATCACATCTTACAAAGACGTACGACCTCACGCCCGAAGAGGCGTACGTGCTCTGCAGCGTCGCCGCCGACGTCAGGGTCCACGAGGTCGTCGACAAGCCAAACTGGGTC
>CAZAMW010000192.1:0-3396 GCA_964486265.1 uncultured Nitrosopumilales archaeon
GCGACTGGTTACCCGTCGCGTATCCGATGCTCGCCACTCCCCCGCCTAGGAGGTAGCTGATCGTGTAGTTCAGGAGCGACCCCCAGAACATCGCCTGGTAGAACACGAAGAGGAAACCGAAGCCCAAAGCTACGGCGGGATGAGTTATCCTCGAGATCCAGACGTACTCCCCTCCGGACCGGGGCATGGACATGGTGAACCAGACGTACAGCAGCCCCAGGACTATCACGAACGGGATCGCGAGGAGCGCCGCTGTGCCGAGGTCCGTCCCGGGGTACAGGTACGGGCTGTAGGGAATGTAGGTCGCCAGCCCGAGACCGTAGTTCGTCAGCACGATGGTCGTGATGAGCGTCATCAGCGGCGAGAACTCCTTGACCAGTCCCGTAGCGTCCCTGGCAAAGGTCACCGGCTTCTCTGCCATGCGGAAGAATCGCCGTTTGTCTATTTATCGTCCAGCCCTTACCGGTAGGGGTCTTCTCGGTCTGAATCAGCCTTAATTACCTGAGCGACGCCCGCCGGACGCGCTCGCACCATGGACAATCCATCGCTCGACAAGCTGCTGAAGGTCTACGAAGCTGAGTACGTCGAGAGGAACAAGGCATCCGCGAAACTCTTCGAGAAGGCCAGGGCACGGCTGGCCGGGGGTGTCACCGGGAACATGAAGCTGATGCGCCCTTATCCTCACCCGCTGTTCTTCACCGACGCCAAGGGGTCCAAGGTCCGCGACGTCGACGGGCACGAGTACATCGACACGATATGCGGCGCAGGCACCCAGATACTGGGCCACAACCACCAGGCCGTGGTCGACGCCGTGAAGCGGCAGGCCGACAGGTCCCTCATGCTCATCTACGCGACCGAGATGGAGGCGCAGCTCGCCGAGAAGATCGAGAGGCACTGCCCCCACATGGAGCTGCTCAGGTTCACCAACACCGGCTCCGAGGCAGCCACCATGGTCCTCAGGACTGCCCGGGCCTTCACGGGCAGGGACAGGATCGGGAAGTTCGAGGGCAACTGGCACGGGCAGCACGACCTGACGCTGATCAGCGGGACGGCGACCCCGGAGGGAGAGGACGACGCTCCCGTCGCGGTCCCGGACTCTCCCGGCCTGCCGCACGACATTCCCGACTCGACGCTGATCCTGCCCTACAACAACACCGAAGCGAGCGTCCGGGCGATAAAAGCGCACGCGAAGGAACTGGCCGCGGTCATCATCGAGCCCGTCTGCGTCTTCCAGTGCGGCGTGGTCCCGGCGAGCAGGGAGTTCCTCAAGGCGCTCCGCGAGGTCACGGCCGCGAACGACATCCCGCTCATCTTCGACGAGGTCATCACGGGGTTCAGGCTCGGCCTGGGAGGCGCGACCGAGCTGCTGGGCGTCAAGCCAGACCTAGCCATCTACGGCAAGATAATCGGCGGCGGCATGCCGATCGGCGCGTTCGGCGGCAGGAGGGACATCATGGAGACGTCGGTGGCGCCGCAGGTGCAGCAGGGCAGCTCCGGCATCAAGATACTCCACTCGGGCTCCTTCACGGGCCACCCGGTCTCGCTGGCCGCGGGCATCGCGATGATCAGCGAGCTGGAGCGGATGAACCCGTATCCCTACATGGAGAGCATCACCATGGAGTACAGGCGCAGGGTGCTGGCGGCGGCCAGCGACCTGGGTATCAAGCTGCAGATAAACGCCCTGGGTTCCTTCTACCAGTTCCTCTTCACCGACAGGGCCCCCATGAACAAGAGAGACGTCCTCAAGGCGGACGCCTTCAGGCAGAGGGTCTTCTCGACGGGCATGACCATCAACGACGTCATCATCATCCCCGCCCATCCAGGGCTCATGTCCAACTCCCACAGCGGCGAAGACGTAAAGAGGATGATATCGGTCTCGGAAGAGGTCCTGAGGCAGATGGCCGCCAGCGAGAAGTCGGGGGCTCTCCCGAAGGTCACGACCGCCGCTGCGGCCTAGTCCATTCACCCCTCCCTGCGGGGGATGGCCGCTGTCCGCCTCCCCTCTCGCCCCCACGATTCTTATTTAGCCCGGCGGCTCAGGTCCTAGTACGAGCAACATTGGTCGAAGAATACCTGATGGGTGATTTGGCTTGGCCCGATGCCGAGAAGGCGGTCAAGGACGAGAAGGTCGTGCTCCTGCCGCTCGGCAGCCTCGAGCAGCACGGCCCGCACCTGCCGCTGGACACCGACACGGTCACGGCGTACGAGGTCTGCAAGGCGATCGGGCAGAAGATCCCCGGTATCGCGCTCGTGATGCCGCCGGTCTACTACACGCCGGCGGAGATCTCGATGGGTTTTCCCGGGACGGTCGACGTCCAGGCGACGCACTTCATCGACTACCTCTACGACATTTGCGCCAGTCTGGTCAAGCACGGGTTCAAGAGGATAGTGATGGTGAGCGGGCACGGCGTCAACCCTCCGTTCATGCAGATAGTCTCGATGATGGTGACGGCGAAGCACGAAGCCATCTGCGCGGGGGCCGCCTACTTCGACTTCGCCAAGCCGGAGGTCAGGAATATAGTCTCCCACGGCTCGCACGCCTGCGAGTTCGAGACCTCGATGCTGCTCTCCCTGAAGCCGGAGAGCGTCCAGATGTCCAGGGCGGTCAGGGATTGGAACGTCTACATGGGGATCAAGAGCTCCAAGTACTCCTACCGAAACTTCATCGACAGGTCGCCCATCTTCTTCATAGACCACCTGTCGCGGTTCTCTGCTACCGGCATCATCGGCGACCCCACCAAGGCGACCAGGGAGAAGGGAGACAAGCTGATGGAGGTGATAGTGGACGACATGGTCGGCTTCGTGAAGGAGTTCAAGACCCGGCCAATCGCCAAGCCTCTCAGGCGGAAGGGCGGGCTAAAGTAGACGCGGACCGGGTGGATGGCGATGAAGACCACGCCCATGATCGCCAAGGGTTCGATAGGCTTCAACGCCTGTCCCGACATGGTCGAGCCAGGGAGGCTCATACGGCTCTGCCAGCAGGCCGAGAAGGCCGGCTTCGGCGCAATCTGGGTGAGCGACCATTTTCATCCCTGGTTTCACACCAACGCCACCGAGTACAACACGTGGGTCTGGATGGGGGCTGCGATGCAGCAGGTCAAGATACCCTTCGGAACCGCGGTGACGGCCCCCATACTGCGCTATCATCCTGCGATAACCGCGCAGGCCTTCGCCACCATGGAGGCGCTCTTCGGGAAGAGGGTGATACTGGGCATCGGCACCGGCGAGGCCATGAACGAGGTCCCGCTGGGATACCCCTGGCCGAAGTATCCCGAGAGGCGGGACAGGCTGATAGAATCCGTCCAGATCATGAAGGCTCTCTGGAAGGGCGGTTTCGTCGACTACGACGGCAAGTACTACAAGCTCAAGGCGGCGAACCTGTACATGAAGGCCGAC
>CAZAMW010000193.1:0-3388 GCA_964486265.1 uncultured Nitrosopumilales archaeon
GGACGATTATGAGGAGGACGATGGGGAGCATTGAACGGTTGCCAGGCTTCTTTGTGGTACTGACCGCGTCTGTGCTCGCCGACAAAATCGTGCGCCTTTCCGACGCGCTCTTGTGAGGGGCTATAAATGTGTGGGATTCCAGGTCGCGTATAGAGGTGACCCCGCCGTCCTCCGATGGCAGACGGTCACGGCTCCGGAACGACCAGTTTATTCATAATTTACTTACATATTCATCGTCCCGACAGAGCGCGCGACGTGGTTCATCACACTCGTCAAGTCGCGGAAAGCGCCAACCGCCCCGAGGCAGAGCAAATGAACAAGATGATGATTGATGCGGCCCAGAAGACGGGCATCAAGGTCCATCAAGGGTTCATGGCTCTAGGTGCCTACGACTCGGTATGGATCTCGGAGGCTCTCGACATCAGCGGACCGATGAGGATGTCGACGATGGAGGCTGAATCGGCTTCACCCGAGGCGCTCCTCGCCGTCTCCTACGAAGACGCGATGAAGCGGATGAAGTAGGGCGCACCCGCTTTTTTTAGAGCCGTCAGACCTCGCACCCAGACCCTCGTCTCTAGCGCATCACTAGTCTTAAAGACGACGAGCCGGTCACCCCTGACGTAATCGCGTGGGCGACGACCAGCGGGCCCCTGCCAAACCGAGGCCCAGGATAGAGTCTCTCTCCGACATGATCTTCGGTCTCGCGCTGTCCGTGGGCGCCATCACGCTCGTGAGCAGTCCTCCCACGACCGTCCCCTCGATCCTGGGGGACATCGGCACCTTCGGGTTCAGTTTCCTCGTCCTGATCAACATATGGCTCCGCTACACCAAGGTGATGTCGGCGCTCCCCCTCGAATCCCAGCGGGTGATAGACCTGAACATCCTGCTCCTCTTCCTGGTATCGGTCGAACCGTTCCTGTTCAACCTCGTCAACAAGCCGCCGCAGGTAGCAAACCCTGGCGCCTTCGAGAATGCGACATCGTCTCTATACGGGCTCGACCTGGGAGTGATGTTCTTGATACTGGGCGTCTTCACGTTCATCCTGGCCGACGAGGAGAGGAAGCTCATCCCGGACGACCTGACGGCGCAGTTCAGGAAGGAGGCCTACGGCTATCTTCTCGCCGCGTCCTGTTTCTTCGTCTCAATCCTGCCCTTCTTCTACACCTTCGAGCTCGATGGGTCGGGGCCCGTCCGCTACTACATATGGCTGGTACCGCTCGCGTTCATCCTTGCGAGAAGGTGGGCTTCCAGGGTCGGCCAGACGGGCAGGATGCAGGCCCAGGGCAGGCCCGACCAGGCTACTTTTTCCTCGCGGCTCTTGCCCCGATCTGCCTCAGGACCGGCGTCCCTTCCTCAGGCCGCGAGACTATCTCCTTGAAGTGGTCATAGAGCTCCCTCGTCACAGGTCCGACGCCTCCCGACCCTATCTTCTTCCCGTTCACCTCGCCTATCGAGGCGAGGCCGAGCAGGGTGCCGGTGAAGAAGGCCTCGTCCGCAGTGAAGAGCTCGAAGGGAGTGATGTCCCGCTCCGTGACCGAGTACTTCAGCTCCCTGCAGAGCCCGATCAGCCTGGCCCTCGTTATCCCGTGGAGTATCCCGGACGAGGGCGAAGGGGTGAGTACGTTCCCGTTCTTGACCAGGAAGATGTTCATCGTCGAACCCTCGGAAACGAATCCCCTGCGGTCGAGCATGATGGGGTAGTCGACCTTCGCCCTGTTCGCCTCTATCACCGCGAGCACGCTGTTCAGGTAGTTCAGGGACTTGATCTCGTGAGTGGTTGCGTCCACCGAGTCTCTCCGCACGGACGTGATTATCGAGGAGAGCACCCTCGGCTCCTTCGAGAATCCCGTCGCCATCGACTCTGCTATCACGAAGACCGTGCTCTTCTTGCAGAGGCTGGGGTTGACGCCCATGTCCCCCGCACCTCTAGTCACGACCAGCCGGATGTACGCGCTCGTGAGGTTGTTCCTACGAAGGGTCTCCACCACCGTGTCAGTCATAGCCTCCTTCGACATAGGTACGTCCAGCTCCAGGCAGCGCGCAGATTCGTAGAGCCTGTCCACGTGCTCCACGAGCTTGAAGACGTAACCATCGAACGCCCGGATGCCCTCGAACACCCCATCTCCATAGAGAAGACCGTGGTCGAACACGGAGACCTTGGCCTCAGACTTCGGCACGAATCCTCCGTCGAGGTAGACCAGCGGCTCTCTTTGCATGTTCCCGATTCTGGGGTGGAAGTAGAAATGTCTTGCTCCGGCCGAAGAGAGCTTATTACGGCTCCTGCCGGTCGGTCGAAGAGATGGACGGGCGCATCATAGGCGTCTTCGGCGCCGATAAGGAGCTCAAGGGCAAGTTCGAAGGATCGGTCGCCAAGAAGAGCGAGGTCGAGGGCATGATCGTGTACCACCGCACGGAGGCGGGCAGGCGATTCTCCTTCCTCGACGACCCGCAGTTCCCGGACAAGATACAGGGCTATTCTCGTATCGCTTCCATCTCCGACTACGCCTGTTATCTCTATCCTCCCAGCAGCCGCCTCTCGGCGCCTGACGGGGAGCTGGCCGTCCTTCTCGAGAGCTTCAAGCTCCCCGGAAGGGTCGAGCTCGTCGACAGCGCGGCGGGACCCGAGGACGTCAAGAACACCTTCAAGGGCCTCAGCCTGGCCTCCTACTCGGTTGAGCGCCGGAGCGCCCAGTCTTCCGTGATAGACCTCGCGGATACCGAGGGCATGTCGTCGGGCCCTCAAGGGACGCTCGTCTACATCGACCGCGCGTTCAGCGTCAAGGGGGTTGGCACGGTCGTACTCGGGTTCGTGCTCACCGGCAAGGTCTCGGTCCACGACAAGCTGAGGGCTGTACCGTCCTCTCCCGAGAAGACCGTCGAGGTCAAGGGCATCCAGGTCAACGACGAGGACCAGGAGACGGTCGGTCGGGGCCTGAGGGTCGGACTGTCGCTCAAGGGGGTAGACGCAAAGGACCTCGACAAGACGTCCTGGCTCGACGACGGCTCGTTTGCGCTCACCGAGAAGCTGCAGTTCAGGTTCGCGGGCAGCCCCTTCTACAAGCAGGAGGTTGCTGGAAGGGACCTTCACCTCCAGCTCCCGGGCGACGCTGTCCTGGCGAGCATCGCCAAGAGCGGGGACGTCTACTCCGCCGCGCTCCCCAAGCCCGTGCCTCACTGGAACGGGATGAGGCTGGCCGTGATAGACCTCAACGGCAAGGGCCTTCGCGTGGCCGGCGGCGGGTCCGTCGTCTAGCCCTGTCTCAGGCCGTCGTCTAGCTTCTTGAAGTTGATCTCCAGGGCGGTGATCTTCTTTTCCAGGGCGTCCATCCTGAGAGTCATGCCTGCCTTCAGGCCGCTCATGTCGGTGCGCATGGCGCTGAGCTCGGTC
>CAZAMW010000194.1:0-3383 GCA_964486265.1 uncultured Nitrosopumilales archaeon
TCTGAACACGTAGCCCGGATGGACAAAAGCTATCGTCGAGACGAACCCTGCGAATATCGAAAGGGCGAGTATTGCGAGAGAAAGAAGCGGCCTGCTTTGGTGCCTCTTCATTCCCACCGGGGCTGGTCCCGGAAGTGTGTAAGTCGTGATGGTAGGATGGATATAGACGAAAACATCAGGAGATTCGGTGCTCGACACACAGGCGGCCCCTCAACATTATCTAAGCGGAATCGACTGAAACGATGCGCCCTCAGGACGGAGAGTTAAATTACCAAAGGAAGGGCGCCGTAGCTCGGAGGGGCGCGTTTACGCCGCAAGGCAGACTGGCGCATCTGAGGTATCAGGTGCTCGTGACAACGGGGGTCTTCTTCGGTCTCTTCTTCATTGAATATCCGCCACTCTTCATACTGGGATACTGGGCGTGGCCGTACACCGTCGGGTACACGGCGCACAAGGTCATCTCCGGCCTCTTCATCCTCCTCAACCTTGGGATAACCCAGTACGCAGCGAGGCGATGGCGGTTCTTCCGAAGAGCGCCAGAACGGGACCACAACCCGGCTCAGGTCGTACCGAGCTCGGATTAGTCTACTCGACCACGGTCTGCCCGCCGTCGACAATGACGGTGTGACCGGTGATGTACTTGGAATCATCCGACGCCAGGAACAGGACCGGACCTGCGATGTCGTCGGGAGTGCCCAGCCTCCCGAGGGGGATGCGGTTGGTAGGCTGGTCCTTGAATCCCTCACCGAACTGCTCGACCGCACCCTCCGTCAGGACCGTGCCCGGCTCGACGCCGTTTATCGTTATGTTGTACTTGGAATACTCGACAGCTATCCCCTTTATCAGTCCGTTCAAGCCTCCCTTGCTGGCGCCGTAGTGGGCGAGCCCGGGTATAGCCGTTCTGGGCCCGGTGATCGAAGTAGTGAGCACTATCTTTCCGTATCTCTGTTTCTGCATCACAGGGAGGCAAGCCTTCAGCACGAAGAAGGCGCTCTTCAGGTTCACGTTCATGACGCGGTCCCAGTCCGCCTCGGTCATCTTTTCGAACGGGACGTAGGGATAGATGCCCACGTTCTGGCAAAGGACGTCGACCCTGCCGTACTTCTGGACCACGGTTGCGACGGCAGCATCGGCATCTGCTCTCTTGGAGAGGTCAGCGCGTACGAAGGAAGCTGCACCACCGGTCTTGGTTAGGCCATCGACCATCGACCTTCCCGCGTCGTCGTTGAAGTCGGCCACGACGACCGTCGCGCCCTCAGCCGACAGGGAGCGGCTGATGCCTCCGCCGATGCCCTTAGCCCCGCCCGTGACCAGCGCTATCTTTCCCGCGAACCGCGTTCCCAACTCAGGTCGACCCTTCCATCGGAGCCTTTAGCTCTTTCTTCGCAAACACCTTGGGCCGCATCACTGGACAGAGTCGGCCTCAGAGTCCGAGACATTGAGAGCCTGGTCCATCACGTCCACCGCCGTGTCGATCTGTTCTTTGCTGATTATCAGGGGTGGAGAAACTATGAGATGGGAGACCACCCCGCTGTAGACAAAGACGCCCATCGACATCATCTTGCTCGCCACCCTCGAGACCATCAGCGACTTGCCCGAGAGATAGTCGTCGGCGGTGTCGAACGGAACCTTGGTCTTCCTGTTCTTGACGAGCTCTACTGCCCACAGTAGCCCCAGGCCGCGCACGTCTCCGACCGATGGATGGCGGTCCTTCAGCTCAGCCAGTCTCTTGCCTAGGTGGACGCCCAGTTCCTTTGCGCGAGTGACGTAGCCTCCTCTTTGGTACTCCTCTATCGCCGCGATGCCCGCAGCCATTCCGAGCGGATGGGCGCTGAACGTGCCCGAGACGGGGAGCCAGTTCTCGTCGAAGTAGTCTGCAATCGTCTTGTTCGTTGCAGTTAGAGATAGGGGGAACTGACCGCCTGTTATCCCCTTGGCTGTGGTCATGATGTCCGGTTTCACACCCCAGTTGTCGACCGCGAACCACTCACCCGTCCTGCCCCAGCCGCAGAGGATCTCGTCGGCGATGAGGAACGCGCCGTTCTCTTCGGTTATCTCGCGCACCCTATGAAGGTATTCCTTGGGAGGCACGACGACGCCGCTCGCACCCGTGACCGGCTCTAGGATGACCGCCCCGACGTTTGCCTCGTTCTTTATCGCATAGTCGATGTACTCGGCGCATGCGACGCCGCAGCCAGGATATTCCAGCCCGAAGGGGCACCTGTAGCAGTAGGGGTCCGGAACGTGGACGACCCCGGGGTAGGCGCCGGTCGTCTCGGCAGCGAACCTCCTGGGATTTCCGGTGAGCTGGGTCGTTGCTGCCGTCCAGCCGTGGAAGGAGTTGTAGCGAGAGATTATCTTGGTCTTGCCCTCCTTCTTGAAGAATGTCCGCACCATCTTCACTGCCGCCTCGTTGGCTTCGCTCCCCGAGTTCGAGAAGTTGTACTTGTTGAGGTTGCCGGGCAGGACTTCCTTGAGTTTCCTCGAGAAGCTCGCCCTGACGTCGGTCCCGAAACCGACTCCGACATAGGCCAGCTTGTCCGCCTGGTCTTTGATCGCCTGTATGATATGCCTGTTGTTGTGGCCAAGGTTGACTGCGGCTGGCTGAGCCGAAAAGTCGAGATACTTCCGGCCCTGCTCGTCCTCGAGGAACATGCCGTCGCCGCGGACCATCACGACGGGTTTCCAGGTCGACTCGAGCCTGAATCCGGAATAGTTAGTGTTTCTTAGAACCTCAGAATCGTCCTTCGGTGTGAGACCCGCTCCTTCGCCAGACACGCGGCGTCTGACGCCGCCGTCGTGATAAATACTTTGGCGCCGGCTACCTTAGCTTCTTGACCTTCCTGTTCCTGTCCCTGTAGACGCGGAACAGTATGTACGCCATCCCGACCACGATCAGAGCGTAGAGCACGAGCACGGCCAGGAGAAAGGTGTCGACCGAAGCCATCTGCGTCTCGACCCCCGACCCGATTATTTTACCGTTTTTTACGCCTACTGGCCGAACGACGTGGGGCCAAGTTCCGCCTGGCCCGCTATCTGCTCTATGGACTTTTTCGAGACGGCCGAGTAGTCGTAGTCCTCGGCGTCGAAGCCGTCCTCGGAGTACCCGTCACGATGTTTGATGAGGAGCCAGGACTCCCTCCCTCCGAACCCCTTGGTCCTCACGAGCGCGAAAGACCCCTTGAGTTTCTTCCCGTACAGCGTGAACTTGAGATTCCCTTCCTTCAGGCTCTCTTTCGCCACCAGCTCGGCCCGCTTCAGGCCGGTGACCCGCTTTCTGACTCCCCTGCTGACCTCGACTTCGGGGACGTAGGTGCCCTCGTCCCATATCATTACAGGCCCCGCCCCGTAGCCTCCCTTTGGTATCACGCCCTCGAACTTCC
>CAZAMW010000195.1:0-3367 GCA_964486265.1 uncultured Nitrosopumilales archaeon
CCCAAACTTTTAAGCCACCCTTCGGGGCGGTCATCCAGCATGACCAAGAAGAGGAAGAGTCGTGGACGAGCCAAGGGCGGCAAGGGCAGCTCCGACGTAGTCTCTTGCAGCAATTGCGGCGCACACGTCCCACGCGACAAGGCCAAGAAGGTGACGACCCGGCTGAGCTTGGTCGAGCCACAGCTCGCACGTGAGCTAAGGGCTGCGGGCGCGTACATCGCGGCCCCGACGACCGTTAAGTACTACTGCATCAGCTGCAGCGTGCACTACGGTATCGTCAACGTACGAGCAAAGGCCGAGAGAAGATTCAGCTAGACGCAGGCGACGTCTCCCTAGCGGGAGCGCGGGTCGCCGCATTTTCTTTTAGCGTGGCCGTCACCCTGGCGACGCGGGTCGCGAACGTCACGGCCGCCAGTGCCGCGACAAGTAGCACTCCGTAAGCCAGCAGGCCCGCCAGCGAAGCTACGACAAGTACGACCAACCTCTCGCTCCTCTCCCCGATGCCGACCCCCGCGAGGTTGACGGAAAGCGAATCGGCTTTCGCCCGCGAATAGCTGACCAGAAGGCTGCACGAGAGTGCGACGAAGACGATGACGGGAGAAGTGTAGTTCCCGAGCAGGACGCCGAGATAGATGGAGGTCTCCCCGAGCCTGTCGAGAGTCGAGTCGAGGAACGCGCCCCGCCTGCTGATACGCCCAGTCGCTCTTGCGACCGCGCCGTCGACCACGTCGAAGAACCCCGAGACCAGCACCGAGATGCCTCCTCCCAGCTCGCCCCTGTAGCCACCCGTTGCGAAGAAGGCTGCGGCCAGGACGGAGAACATCACCCCGACGACGGTCCAGGCGGTCGGCGAAGGCATGACCTGGGCCGCCCCTCTCCCCAGCCAGAGGGTGAAACCGCTTATCCGGCCCCTGAGCTTGTCGAGCACCTTTCAGCCCTCGCGGTCACTCGTTATTATCGCTCTCGCGGCCGGGGGACTACTCGGTCTACGGGGCATGTCTAACCCAGTTAGGATACCCGAAGGCCCCTCTCCAGGGCTGCACTCGTGTCATGACCACATCGTACGCGTTCCCGGGCGTCTTTCTCTCATGTCCCGTAGGTCGCCGGCCCGCAGAAAGTGTGCTACCATCAGCGCTCAATTTCCTCGGGTACCTCGCCCCTATTGTCCAGTGCTTCACAAGATCACCCCTTATCCCAATAATATCTTGAACGAAACGGGGATGTGTCAGAATACACGCAAGGCGGAAAAACCTTAGAGGCGGGGTCATACCCAGCGATTTCCAGACCGTTGACCCTGAACTCTCCTCCGTTGAACCCCTCCGTGCTGCACCATGAAGACACCGCCAGGGGACCATTCCATCGTGGCTTGTCCGGTTAGGTTGTCATGCTTCGAACCGATCGCCCTGCCTTTCATCCGCCACATCCCGACCAGTCGCCCCAAGCGTCTGAGCGCGACATCGGGCGTCGGGCGTGATACTCCCACGTAAAGAAAGCTATTCTTCCGATCATTATGCATTGCCCTCACTCGCATTTGAAAAGCTGAATCGACAACTGGGCGTGCCCAGAAGATTGAACAAAACCCGGCGGTGAGGGTGCAACATGCTATAAATACGGCCGAGAGAGCTCCGGTGCTGAATTGGGACAGATAGAGAAGGGCGTCACGTGTTCCATCGCGGGCTGCAAGAACCCGGCCGTCAAGTCGGTCAGCAGGAGCCAGCTCGCAGGCAGCGGTCTGTCGGCGGGCGGCGACGGCCGCAGAGTCTACCTCTGCCACGAGCACGCAAAGGCGTGGAAGAAGAGCACGAAGAAAGACAGGGACGCAGAAAGGGCAAGATGGGGATAGGCCCCCGCGTGAGTTAGTTGAGAATACTCCAGCAGCACCTCGACTTCATCGAGTACGAGCCGAGGGAGAAGGAGATCGCAGCCGCCGAAGACGCCGAGAAGAAGAAGTACCGCTACGAGGAGATAGTGGTACTCTTCACCTCGGTCGAGAAGGGGGATGACGACGAGACAGCCAAAGAGGCCGTGGCCGGCGTTAAGGACTTCCTGGGCAAGCTGAAGGTGAACAGGATAATCATCTACCCCTATGCACACCTCAGCCAGAACCTGGCAAGACCGAAGGAAGCGCTGGAGATACTCAGGACGATGGAGAAGTACGCAAGGGATGCGGGGATAGAGACTTACAGGTCCCCGTTCGGGTGGAACAAGGCGTTCCAGATCAAGGTAAAGGGTCATCCCCTTGCCGAGCAGTCGCGCGTCTATTCACACGCCGGGGCGACGCCCGTTGTGGTCTCGGTCGAGAACCCCGAGAAGGTCTCCGGCGAGAGGAAGGTCGAGCTGACTGAGGACCAGATGCTCGCCAGGATCAAGAAGAGCGACTTCGCCGGGCTTCCGGACACCGACCACAGGGTGATAGGGGAGAGGCTGGACCTGTTCAGTTTCCAGGAACCGTCGCCGGGGATGGTCTACTGGCACGACAAGGGAGTGAAGCTGAGGAACATCCTGATAGAGTTCGTCAGGAGCGAGCTGGCCAAGCTGAACTACGTGGAGATCAGCGCCCCGATACTCGCAAACACAGTGCTGTGGAAGGTGAGCGGCCACTGGGACCACTACAAGGACAACATGTTCATCACGTATCTGGGAGACGAGCAGTTCGGTCTCAAGCCCATGGGCTGCCCTTCGGTAATGCTCTACTACAGGACCAGGAGGTGGAGCTTCAGGGACCTTCCCCTCAAGGTCGCCGACTTCGATGCGCTTCACCGGAACGAGCTGAGCGGCGTCGCGACGGGCCTCTTCAGGGTGAAGATGCTCACCCAGGACGACGCGCACATCTTCGTGACGGAGGAGCAGATCGAGGGCCAGATAGAGGAGCTCATAGACCTCATAGCGAGGCTTTACGGAGTCTTCGGGTTGGAGTACAGCCTCAAGATATCGACCATGCCCGACGACCACATAGGGACGAAGGAGCAGTGGGACCGGGCGACGGAGAGCCTGAAGAAGGTCGTGACGGCGAAGGGCCTGGGCTACGCCCTGAAGGAGAAGGAGGGCGCATTCTACGGACCCAAGATCGACGTTGAAATCAAGGACTCGATAGGGCGAGAGTGGCAGTGCGCCACAATCCAGCTGGACTATCAGCAGCCGCTCAGGTTCAGGCTGACCTACACCGGTCCCGACGGCAAGGAGCACACCCCTGTCGTCATCCACCGCGTGGTCTACGGGTCGATGGAGAGGTTCATCGGGATACTCACCGAGCACTATCAGGGGAAGTTCCCGCTCTGGGTCTCCCCGGTGCAGGTCCGCGTCCTCTCCGTCTCGGACGAGAGCAGGGACTATGCCAAGAAGGTGCTCGAGGAGCTGAAGGCTGGGG
>CAZAMW010000196.1:0-3344 GCA_964486265.1 uncultured Nitrosopumilales archaeon
TCCCGATGCATGCCGAAGAGATAAAGGGTCACGAACGCGATGCGCTCTATCGCAGGCAGGCGACCCTCTACCCGGGTTTCGCAGAGTATGAGCGCAAGACCAAGCGCGTCATCCCGGTCATCGCGCTGAAGAGAAAGTGACTCGACTAGGCCATCTCTCCTCGAGCGTCTTCGTCTCGAATACGCGGCTGTTGGCGAGGACGTCGGGATAAAGGACTGGTTATCGCCTTGCTCTTCTAGAGCCTCGACATATACTCGGGATACTAGGAGGCCATTTTGATCCCGGCCTTCGAGTTCATGTCGACGCCCTGCCGCAGCCTTTCTAGGACGTAGAAGCGCGGAAACGGAAAGCAACTTTTAACAAGCGGGTTCGTGCAGAAACTGACGCCTTGAGCAGCCCAGAGACGGTAAGGGTTGGCGGTGCGACCTTTACGTCCTTCCAGGTCGGAAAGATCAACCTGAAGGCCTCAGAGTTGATCAGGAAAGGGACGGAACTGCCGAAGGGAATCACTCCTGACACGGATTTCGACATTCCGATATGCAACGGGCACCTCGCGGTTGGAGGAGCCTCGATCGTGATCGACCCCTGCGACTACGAGGAGCTGATGCAAGCCGAGCGGAGACCGGAGGGTTACGTCACGCCACCCGCCCTCCTCTCGCAGCTGTCCAAGATAGGGGTGAAGGCCGAAGACGTCACTCACGTGGTAATCACCCACTTCCACATGGACCACTGCATCGGTTCGACAATTAAAACCGCTGAAGGGACGTACGTTCCCACGTTCCCGCGCGCCAGGTACTATCTCGGCGCAGCCGACTGGAACTCCCCCATGGTGCAACAAGACCTCAAGAGCACTCCGATGACCATGAATTCGCTGGGAGTCCTGGGCAGGTCGAAGGTTCTGACTTTGGTGGACCGGCCCACGCAGGTGGTCCCGGACGTGACGATAGTGCCGATGCCAGGCGAGAGCCCCGGGCATCAGGGCGTCCGTGTGACCTCTCAAGGGGCGACGCTGTGGTGCATAGGCGACCTATTTCACGACGCTATGGATGTGGCCGATCCGAGGATAATGGCGGACTGGAACGACCCTGAGTCGAACATGAGGAGCAGGAACGCGTTCCTCGCCGAGGCTGCTAGAGACGACTGTGTTGTCTTCGCGGGCCACATGTCGCTGGGAAGAATCCTGAGGACTCATGCTGGCTACGAGTGGAAGGAGCTGCGGGCTCCGAGCTAGTCCAGACGCGCCTCCCCCGCACGATCCCACGTGAGCTTCGCCTTCTCGGCAGCGTTCCCTCAGGGCGCGGAGGCCTTCAGGGCATCCGAACCGGAAGCCATTTGCTTTTCTGCTCGAGTGCAGCGCCATCTCGAATCTTCGGGCGATGCTTGCGTGGGTCGGCCACCAGCCGGTGATTGATTGTCGGGTGTCCCGCGACCGGAGCCTTGATACGCTCTCGTACCGCAGATCGAATATTCCTGGTCGATGATTATGCTATCTTCATATGGGCTACGCGTCGCGTCGCCCTTCCACATGAGCACGTTCGACCCGTGGTAGGGGTTAGCCGTTATGCTTCCCCAGAGGTGAAGGCTAAAGCAGGACACCTGTTTCT
This sequence comes from uncultured Nitrosopumilales archaeon, assembly GCA_964486265.1. Taxonomy (GTDB): domain Archaea; phylum Thermoproteota; class Nitrososphaeria; order Nitrososphaerales; family Gagatemarchaeaceae; genus Gagatemarchaeum. The sequence goes on from CAZAMW010000196.1 coordinate 1,605, forward strand.
AGTAGCTCCTTCGATACATCTTCGGGCGAGCGGGGCTTGGCGTCCTCAAAGACCGTTTCGGCGAAGTTCTTCATGGAGAACTCCGCCATCGCGAACATCACCGGGACGAGGTCCATGCCTTCCCGGCTTAGCGAGTAGTCAATCTTGACAGGCGCACCCGTATACACGGAGCGATTGACCAGTCCGTAGTCCTCCAGCTCCTTCAAACGCAGGGCTAGCATTCTCGGGTTGACGCCTGGGAGACTCTTGAGAAGTTGGTTGAACTTTGTATCACCTAGGAAGAGCTGACGCACCACCTCTATGGTCCAGCGCTTTCCGAGCACTCTGAAGCCGGCCGCTATGGGGCATTCGCTGAGGTTTGCGTAGTCCTCGAGTGATCTGAGGAAGTTCGCTTCTTGCAAGCTAGTCAGAACATCGCAAGCTGAGTGTTAAATGGCTTATCTTTTAATATTGAATATACTATTGTAAGTCTCTTCTCGCACCACGCCGGAAAGACCAGCAGCGGCGAGCCTTTCGATGCTTTCCGGTCCTTCCCTTTCATCTGGCGGCCCGAAGCAGGACTAGCGAAGTCCTTAATCTCACATCTCAGCGGCGGGACCATGCGACGGGCCCTAGTCCTGGGAGCCGCGGCCATTCTTCTGCTCGTCACTGCTCTCGTGTACGTCGGCACCACCAAGTTCGGGAGCGGCGGCTCGTCGGATCGGTCTGCGCCGACGTTCGCGGTGGAGCAGAACCTGTCCGGCGGCGTCAACTATCTGCTCGACAACTACAACCCGAGGCTGGGTTTGATATCCGAGACCCCAAATTCCTCGGTCTACTGGCTCTACAGCGACAACTTCCTGGCGGGTCTAGCTCTGGCGCAGTACGGAAGCAATAACCGAACGGTATCTACAGCAGCTGCGAACACCTCTGTCTCGCTCAATGTCTATCTGCCGGTTGGCAGCACCATCAACCAGTACACGACGCTGGAGATCGGGCCGTGCGTCTATCAATCGACGCGTAACTACACCGTCGCCATCTCCGGAAAGGATCAGATCAGGGCCGGCGTGAACAACGGGACGGAGAGCTTGAACGACGGTCAGTACGCCGGCATTGCGTTCCTGGATGCCATCTGTTCATATCACAATGATGACATGCCCGCTGCCGTGGCCGCGTACGACCGGGGCGCTAGGATGTTCGATGGCGCAGGGCTCAGGGACCTCCCCTACAGCCAGACTCATCAGTACCAGACCTACGAGCTGGCACTCCTCATCTACGCAAGCGTGGTACTGGGGCAGCCGGTCAGCAGCGCGGTACTGTCGGCGCTGCTGAGGATGCAGGCGCCGACCGGCGGATTCTACACCGGATACGACGTCGGCTATTCGCACGGGTCGACGGAAACGAATACCGAGACTGCGAGTCTCGCTGTCCTGGCCCTGCAGGCTCTCGAGAGCGAGCAGTGAGAGTGGACATGAGCTACACTGAGCCGTTCGTCCCGATTCCCAAAGACATTGTCCCGAAGATGCTCAGGATGGCCGCGGTGAAACCGGACGAGCTGGTGTACGACCTTGGCTCTGGAGACGGAAGGATACCCATCGTTGCTGCTAGAGACTTTCGTGCGAGGGCGGTCGGTGTCGAAATCCGGAAGCGCCTCGTGGACGAGAGCAGGAAGAATGTGAAGGAGCTGGGTCTCTCCGGACGGGTCACGATAAGACACCTCAGCTTCAGGAGGGTCGATCTGAGCAGGGCGGACGTCATCGC
>CAZAMW010000197.1:0-3328 GCA_964486265.1 uncultured Nitrosopumilales archaeon
GTCCTCGCCGGCAACTCATCGATGGTACTAGGATTGGTAGGATATCTCGTTTTCGTGCTATTTTTCGGATGGGGTTATTCGGCTGCTGCCGGTGCGCTGACGCTCGCCATTCTTATGTTCCCCTACGTCTTCCGCACAACTGAGCTGGCGCTGCGTAAGGTCCCAGACTCGATAAGGGAGGGCGCGACGGCCCTTGGTAGCACAAAAGCCAGTACGATCAACCGACTAGTGATACGGTTCGCGATGCCGGGGATTCTGACCGGTATACTGCTGGCAGTCGGAATAGGTTTGAGCGAGACGGCGCCCCTCCTCTTCACCGCCTCGTTCTCGAACTACATCCCCACAGGTGCCCTAACCCACGAACCAATCGGATATCTGACCTATGTCGTCTACGTCTACTCGCTGCTTCCGTCCACCGGTGCCCACAACCTCGCATATCTGGCGTCGTTTCTGCTGATCGCCGCGATACTACTGATTAACGTTGTCGCGAGGCTCGGATTGCGGAGATTCTCTAAGGTATGAATTATGGAGCTGAGAGGTTGCCAATCAAGCAGGTCGTGATGACACAAGAAAAGGAAACGGATGTGGGTCCCACCCAGCCCGCCAGAGACTCCGACTGTGGACCTGGGGAGACGTTGATACAACTGGTGAACTTCAGCGCCCACTACGGGAACCTTGAGGTGCTGAAGGACATCAACCTTTCCATCGAGAAGAACAGGATAACCGTGTTCATGGGTCCTTCCGGCTGCGGCAAGAGCACTCTTGTGCGCACTCTAAACCGTATGAACGACGAGGTGCCCGGGTTCCGGACCACTGGAGAGGTCCTGCTCGAGGGGCACAACATCTACGCACCCGATGTCGACCCGGTCCTGCTCAAGACACGCGTGGGTATGGTCTTTCAGAAGCAGAATCCCTTCCCGCTCTCGATATACGACAACGTCGCCTTCGGTCCTCGGATCCACAAGCTCGCTAAGAACAGGGCAGAGCTCGACGGCATCGTCAGCCAGAGCCTGCAGAAGGCTGTACTCTGGGACGAGGTCAAGGACAGACTAGGCAAGAGCGCCATGGGACTGTCTGGCGGGCAGCAGCAGAGGTTGTGCATAGCTAGGGCGCTCGCGGTCCGCCCCGAGGTAATCCTCATGGACGAACCCGCGTCAGCGCTCGACCCTGGTTCGACAACCAAGGTTGAGGAACTGATGGTCCAGCTCAAGGAGAACTACACCGTCGTGCTTGTGACCCACAACATGCAGCAGGCCGCGCGCGTGGGGTCGAAGGTGGCCTTCCTCTACAGGGGCGACTTGGTCGAGTTCGGCACGGCGTCTGACGTCTTCGAGAATCCCAAGAGCTCACTCACGGAGAAGTACATTCGAGGGAGCCTGTAGGAACAGGGAAGAGAGAGAGGAGAAGACGTAGACATGCGACTAATGGAAATGGGTCTCGAGAGGTTGACGAAACTGGTGCTAGAGATGGGCAACCTATCCGAGACCACGGTAGAGAAGGCCATAGAGGCATACTCCAGCAGCACGGACGTCCGCGACGCGATCTTCACCCAGTCCGAGAGGCTGGCCGCACTCCAGGATGACGTCAACGACCTCGCCACCGAGATGATTGCGAGGTACCAGCCCGTCGCATCGGACCTGCGCTTCATAACGTCTTCGATGGAGATAGCATACGGGTTCTCCCGGCTCGGACGATATGCCTATGACATTACCGACATCCTCTCCGTCTACAAGGACCTCTCCGCCTGTGACAAGTCGGACGTAGACAAGGCTGGGGACCAGGCGCTGGACATGATACGCCTATCCATCAAGGCATTCGCCGAGCGGGACGTGATGATGGCGGGCAAGCTGAAGGCCATGGACAACGTGGTAGATGACGTCTACCGCAACTACCTCAGGAAGGTCACAAAGGAGCAGGAAGGCGATATGAAGTGCTACATCTCAGGCACACTCGTGCTCAGGTACCTTGAGAGGATAGCTGACCACGCCGAGGACGTCGGCGAGGCAGTGGCGTACACGGTCACGGGAAAGAGAGCCAAGAGGTAGCTGGTCTAGTCGGACAACGCTTTTCAAGCGGGCCTATGGGAGCAGCCCACACACGGCGTGGTTCAGCATGGTAGAGCAGGACAAGTCGTGCTCATCCATTGTGCGGAACTGACCTAACGCCAGTCTCTAACTCGCGATGACAGTTAGAGCAGACAAGGATGCATTTGTCGAGCACCTTAGATATTGACCCCCAACACCTAGTCCTCCCTCCTTCTGCTAGGCCGAACCCTTTCGTCGCCGTGTCGAGATGGTGAAACCCAAGTGCGGCATTGCATCTGCAGTATCCAAACAAGGTGCATCTCCCGCCTTTATAGGCGATAGCCCTCCCCTTCAGCCGTCTTCGATGAGCTACAGCCGATTGCGTCATACCCGCGGCCATTTGCTCGGGAGATTTGTTCCCCAGGCACTTGCGCGCAATCTGAAAGCAGTGTGAAGTCCGTACTTCCGCCCCCAATATTCGACGTTGGATCGACTACGCCCGAGCTTAGATGCAATCTTGTCGCCTGACAGCTTCTGCTTGAGTAGCTGTTCGAGAGTCTCTTCTCGGTCAACTTTAGAGAATCGCAATCAATGCTTAGCCGTCACTATATTCGTTGGCTCGACCTGGACCACAACTGCTTTCTCCGTAGCTCGTAACCGGGAGGGAGCGGTATGGGCAAAGGCCAAATACGCAATGAATTGGAGACCCGGGACATCTGGCGCCGTAGCTCAGAGGCATCTCTAGCGTCTCTAGAATGCCGAGGAACATGGTAGAGCAGCAGGCTGTTAACCTGTTGGTCGGCCGTTCGAGTCGGCCCGGCGCCGCTAACTCCCCTCCCCGCGTCGCTTCTATGCCTCCGACGCGCCGCACCAGTTGACCATCGTGGCCGCGTAGACCTTGCAGCAGTCCACGACCTGCTTTACGGCGACGAACTCGTCGACTCCGTGCGTTCCGTCGGAGAGGTCGCCCGGACCGAGGATGATGCCGGTCACATCCTTCTTCTTCAGCCAGTTCAGGTCGCACGCGGCGGTGAACGCATCGAAGCTGGCCTTCCTCCCGAGGGAGGTCTCGAACGCATCCGCCGCGGCTCTGCACCCGGGATGGTCCAGGGGCACGTCGATCGGCGGCATGACGAGCGGAAGCCGCGGAGCGGGGAGCTCGACCGTGGGCTGGTGCTCCCGGAGCCAGTCGTCGTTGTCCGCGATCCTCTTCACGTAGGCCCTGATCTCTTTCTCGACGTCCTCGAACTTCTCGGCGGGGTCGTACCATACGTTGTAGGTGACCTCACACCGTCCCGCCAGCG
>CAZAMW010000198.1:0-3323 GCA_964486265.1 uncultured Nitrosopumilales archaeon
CGAAGCGAGATGAGCGGCCCCGCTTCGAAGCGGGGTGAAGGCGAAGTCCGAGCGGAGCGGCGAAGAGGGGGGAGCGAAGCGAGCGCGAGCGAGCGGTGCCGAAGGCATCGCGGGGGGTGAATTCGCCGCGGAGCGAAGGACGAGCCTGAAGGGAGTTGCATGCTATGGGCGAGCGCTGGCTCACGAGTCGCGGGGTGCCGTCCCGACGCGGATGAACTCTGCGAGGGTGGCCACCACGACCCTGGGACCGTTGAGCTTGCCGTACTTGTCGCTCTTGGCGAGGTCGGAGTTCGGGACCAGGATCACGAACGGCTTGGTCGCGCTCAGCGCGGAGATTCTCTCCTCCAGGTCGACAGTCCTCGTCTTCAGGCCGGTCTCTATCTCGTAGTAGGCGGCCTCGGTCTCGACGTCCGGAGCGCCCTGGCCAGACTCCGCGACATTGAGGACCGCTTCCCCGTTCTCGCCGAGCTTCTCGAGCAGCCGCTTTACCATGAACCTGTGCAGCGGGCTGACCTTCTCCTCCCCGCTCTTCGCGAAGTAGAGCGAGACGGCCTCACCAGACTCGGGGTCGTCCAGCCTCTGGACCTGGACCTCCCCGGCGTCGAGCAGCTTTCGGAGGATGTTCCTGATCTTCAGCTTCGCGATATCCCTGTCCAGCCCGTCTGTCTGCTCCAGGGACCTGGCCAGGCCTGAGACCCAGACGACTTCGCCGTTGCTTATCTTCTGCCTTACCATATTCGAATAGTCTACCTCGATGGCACCGGATTGACTCGTGACTCCTGACGTATCATTCTCCGCCTTCGACTCCGCCACTTCTACGGGCTCAGCCTCGAAGACAGGGATCAGTCCTTCCCTGGCTGTTCTGAATGTCACGTCGATGAAGCGGTACGCGCCCAGCTCCTTTGCCACCCACGCGTAGCCGGGCTCCACCTTTCGCATCGCTTCCAGGTCGTTCTCCGAAGAGGTGTTGAAGACAAACTGCGTCCCGAAGAGGTTCCTGAGCCTGTCGGGCACGTCCGTGAGGTTCTGGGTTGCCGCGTATATTCCCCCGAACTGCCTCACCATGCGCAGCAGGGTGTCGATCACGCTCTTGACGCCGAACTCCCCGTACACCTGCATCAGTCTGTGCAGCTCGTCCATCGCGATGAGGAGCCGCACGTTGGTGCGGCCGTACTGGGCGAAGGCCACAGGACCCGTTGCAAGGGATTCCCATATCTGCCTGAGGGCTATCTCGGCGTAGAACGTCTTGGCCGACTCGCCCAGGGACGAAAAGTCGAGGACCGTATCCTTTGTCAAGTCGATTCTGAATGTGCCCTCTCCGACGGCAAGGCTCTCTGTCTGCCCCTCGATCAGGGCGAGCGCTTCCTTCTGGATGTCGGTCGCATCTCGCTTCGCGTTCTTCAGGTTGCGTCTGAACTCGTCCCAAGACCTGCTCTTGCCCGCGAGGCTCTTGACCATGGCCGCTGCCTCCGAGAGCATGATTCCTCTGACGTTGACGGGATGCGCGAGCTCGTAGGCCATCAGGAAGGCATCGGCATCCTGGAACGGGTCGGGAGTGTGCCTGGAAATGTCCATGAGTTGGTAAGGCAGCTGAAGGTAGGCGTCGCTCGGCTTGAAGGAGAAGACGACCTTCGGTATCTTCTGGTGGACGAGCAGGAGCTTCATCAGCTCGGTCTTGCCCATGCCGGGGCGACCAGAGATCAGCACGGACGGGTTCCTCTTGTCGTCGACGTACCTGAGGATGTCAACGTAGGATGGGTCGATCTCCTTCGCGAGAGGTATCTCCCTCTTCCTGTGCCCCACGACTCTGCTCCGCCTCTCCGTGATGGGGCTGCCGTCGTCGTCACGGCCAACCGTGGCTGTGTAGTGGTCGTAGACCGGCTCGGTCAGGGAGACGTAGGAGACCTGCCTCACCGGGGTCCTGGCAAAGTGTCTCAGCAGCCTTCCCCTCATGATTAGGAGGGCTACGCCCAGGGCGGGAATGGCGGCGATTGCGACAAAAGGAAGACGGCGGGTGAAGAGAAGGAGGAGAGTGAAGAAGCCGAGCAGGGCGATGAGCTTGTACTTCTCGCCCTTCGTGAACGTCGATACGTTATTCATGCCAGAGTCTCCTCCCTTAGAAGCACCAGCCAGGTTCCGAGCTTGGCCAGAAAGTCCGACGGCGCCATATCGTCCGGCTCGGAGGACAGTACCTTCCGAAGGAGCGAGCTAGCCGGCAGGAGCGTTGACGCTAGGCTCTTGACCGGGCGGATGCTCACCGGTTTGACTGTCATTTCCGGCCTTACTATGGTAAGGGAGGGTCATAGGGGCACAATGTGCGAGCGTGGTAGGTCGCCCGCTCACTTTGTGAACGGCTCTGCTAGGCTTCCTTCTTCTTTAGCCAGACAAGGACTTGCTGTCTCCGACCTTCTCTAAACAACTTGATCATGCGAAGAAAAACCACGAAATAAACCGCGATAGTGATGGTAAGAAGAACCATGACGGTCAGGAGATAGGCGGGGTAGAACTGTTCTGCGAAGTAGGCGGCGCCGGCCACGACCCCGACGACGAAGGAGAGGATGCTCACCATCAGAGTCTCGGCCAGGCCGAAGGTGCCGAGAATCGGCCTGAGCGCCTTCTTGCCCGCCGCTGTCACTTTGAACTCGTTCGGGTCCGTCACCTCATAGGGGTTCGCCGGCGGCGCGCCTGGGGCCACCACTGCATACTTCTTGTCCAGGAGCGCTGCATACCCTCTCCTTACGGTCGTGTCTGAAATGCCGCCCAGCTCCTCTGCGAGTTTGCTGACCGAAGTGGCACGCTCACCCTCTTTGTGGGTCGCAAGGTAGAGAAGTATCGCCATGTGGTCCCTCGTCAGGTCTATGCTTTCCACCCGGAACAGGCCCTTCGCCCGTCTGAGCACTGGAGTTGTCGCCAGCCCGTTGACTAGAAGGGTACCTTTACAACCGCTTCGCCGCCGGGGAGGGACGCGACGTACTCGTATCCCTGCCCAATGAACGACGTGACCTCTTGGATCGGGACGACCCTCTGCCTCGAGCCGTTGCCCGTCATCATCCCGACGAGCCTCTGCCTTACGGCGTTCTGGAGCTCCTCGTCGCTCATCTCTTCTAGGTTCATCTTCTCCATCTCCTCCTTCTTGAATCCGGCCACGATGAGGAACTGCTCCCTCATGGTCTTCTTGATCTGCTCCTCGCCCGCCGTCTCTGCCTTCGTCGATAGGAGCGGCTCGCACTTCTTGTAGGCGTCCCTCATCTCCTCTATCATCGAGGGTGGGAGCCTGCCCTTGTTGGTCGAGTACCTCGCCTCGATGTCTCCCTTGTGGCCCA
>CAZAMW010000199.1:0-3306 GCA_964486265.1 uncultured Nitrosopumilales archaeon
GGACGCTCCAAATCGGACATCCTGTTCGAGAAGCAGTTCAGGAGGGTGGTCAAGAGGAAGAACCTCTTCATTACGACAGATGACGGCAGCTACGGCAGGGCCGGCTATCCCACAGACCTGGCCGAGGAGCTCGTGCGCGAGAGAAATGTCAGCCGCGTCTATACTTGCGGCCCCGAGGTGATGATGAGGAAGGCCTACGACATCTCCGACAGGGCAGGGATAGAATACGAGGCCAGCCTGGAGCGAAGCATGAAGTGCGGAATTGGGATCTGCGGCAGCTGCACGGTCGGCAGAAACCTCCTCTGCCGGGACGGGGCGGTCCTCGATGCGAGGGCCCTGAAGGACTCGCTGGAGGAGTTCGGCCTGCTTCAGAGGGACGCATCCGGCCGCTACATCAAGGTCTGAGCTGCTACCCGCGAAAGGCTTTTTACGACAGCACCGTCCCTTTCCCGCAGCTTGAGCCTGCCCTTCAAGAAGATTGTAGACCTCGCGGTGCCGATGACGCACATGAACACGCCCGTCTATCCGGGCTATCCGCAGCCGCTGAGGACGACCTTCTCGACGCTCAGGGACAACGGCTACGGTTCCTATGTCTGGACCTTCGTCGAGCACACTTCCACGCACGTCGACGCCCCCATCCACATGGTGGAGGGAGGGCTGCCCGTCGAGAAGATGCCGCTCACGCACTACATCGGACACGGCGTCGTGCTGGACTTCTCAAAGAAACCGAAGCGGTTCCAGATCAGGAAGGCGGACGTCGAGAAGGCGCTCAGGGCGACAGGCCGCGCTCGCGAGGTGGGCAAGGGCTGGATAGTCCTCTTCCATCTGAACTACACCTCGAAGGGCTCCACCCCTGAGTGGATGGAACACCCCGACATCACCAGGGAAGCCGCGGAGTACCTGATTGGCCTCGGCATCGAGGCCGTAGGGGTGGACGCCCCGGGCCCGGACCACGCGCCGTTCGAGGCTCACAAGACGTTCCTCCCCAAGCAGGTCGTGATATTCGAGAACCTCAACAACCTCGACAAGCTGGTCGGGAAGGACTTCATCTTCGTTGGGACGCCCATAGCGCTCGCCGGCGGCACCGCCGGCATCACACGCCCCGTGGCCCTGCTCCAGTAGCTTCTCTTACTCCGGCGGGATCGCCTTCAGGGCATAGTCCATGTTCATGCCCTGCCTTCTGTGGTAGGCGTCGCTGACGAAGTAGATGAGGAATCCGGCGACTAACAGGGAGACCACAAGCACTTCACTGAACTCGTTCGCGATGCCGATTGCCGGGTTAGACAGCGCGAGATATCCGACGTAGCCGAAACCTACCGCGGTGAGGGCGCCTATCAGCGAAATGACCGGCAGGCCGGCGAGTTTCATTGCCATCCAGCCGGACGCGTTCGCGAAGAGGTCCTTCCTGACGAACGGGAAGACCATCAGCGCGAGCCCTGGGACGATGTAGGATATGCCCCAGATGACCGTGCCCATGGTGAAATACGTGGCGTATCCGAGCACCTCGAAGAGGTACGAGAGGATGATGCCGACTATCGCCGCTATGATGACGGCGAGGTACGGGGTGTGGAACCTGTCGCTCACGTTCGCAAAGGCTGACGGAATCACTCTGTCAAAGGACCACGCGAACAGGTACTTGGTCACGATCCAGAAGTAGGCGAACACGGGGCCCAGCGACCCGATGATGTAGACGAGGAACATCGCGGTGATGAGGACATTGTTCGGATAGGCAGAGACGGCGAGGAAGAGGGGCTGGGTTGGCTGGAATGGAAGCGGGAAGCTGGCCGTGCTCGGGACGGAACCTCCGCTGATCCATCCGTACCCCACCTGGGTGACCCAGTTGAACCCCAGAGTGTCGACGGTCAGCTGCGACGTGATCGACCAGTAGATTATGCCGAAGAGCAGAGACAGGAAAAGCGCAATCGGCAGAGACCTGCGGACGTTCTTGATCTCCCCGGCGAAAGCGTTCGAGTAGTTCCCGCCGAAGAGGAAGAGGAACGCGAACGGGAGCGCCAGAAGGATCCCGGAGGAACCAGCGCTGAAGCCCGGGAACGTTGTCTTCGCTACCGCAGTGCTCTGAAGCGCGGCGTAGGAGTATGAGGGGCTCAGGGTGGTCATGAGGGCGTTCCAGTTGCTGACGAAGGTGGCGTTGCTCGTCGTTCCGAGTATGTACCACATCAGGATCATCCCGCCGATGGCGAATATCCACGTCACGTACAGGAAGCCCTTGATGAACTTGGAGCCGAAAATAGCAAAAGCGGCCACCATGATGGTGAAGAGCACCGAAAGCTCGAACGTGCCGGTCGCGCCTCCGAAGAAGTTTCCGAGGTTCGTCAGAGAGGCAGAGTTGCTGATCAGTCCGTAGGTCGAGAAGACAGAAGAGAACGCGAACGAGAGTGGACCCACTCCAGCCCCGATGTATGCCGTCAGGAACACGACCATGACGTAGATGAGCGACCAGGTGAACCCGATTGAAGGGTGAAAGACGCGGCCGATCCAGACGTAGTCGTTGCCCGTCCTGGGCATGAGCACCCCTATGACCCAGTACGTCATCATCAGCACGATGAACGGGACCGCCGCTACGAGCAGCGATACGGTGAGGTTCGCTCCGAGCGTGTTCCCGTAGAACCACGGAAACTGCGTTATCGTGAACACGAGAGCGAACACGAAGACCGACGCCAGAAGGAGGGTATCTAGTGCACCGAACTCCCTTACGAGTCCAGTTGCATCTCTTGCAAAAACCTTTGCCGGATTCTGCAACCTAGCACGCGTTTATTCCTAACGCGATATATGAAGGTATTGCCCTATGCCGAGCACGAATCCTCTCGAGTCGCCCCAAGCACGTTTTTAATGACGGGACCCACATGAGGGGGTCGTGAGTCAGGGGATTACTGGGAAGAGCGGCGCAGTAACTAGCGCGCATCCGCTCGCGTCTGCGGCTGGTCTCAGCGTCCTCAAGGCAGGGGGCAATGCGATAGACGCGGCCGTCGCGACGAGCCTCGCCCTGGGAGTGGTGGCACCAGCCTTCTCGGGCGTCGGGGGAGGAGGATTCATGCTCGTCCAACCGAGAGACGAGGAGGCTCTCTACGTCGACTACCGAGAGACTGCACCCCGACACGCGAGGCCCGGGATGTTCAGCGTCGACAGGGAGGGTAACGTAAAGGGCTTTGCCAACAGCATGGGTTATGCGTCAGTTGGTGTACCCGGCACTGTCGCCGGCCTTTCGTACGCCCTCGAGAACTACGGACGCATGAAGTTCTCGCAGGTGGTCGCCCACGCGATATCGTTCGCAAAGCGCGGCTTCAG
>CAZAMW010000200.1:0-3273 GCA_964486265.1 uncultured Nitrosopumilales archaeon
GTAGACGGACGCGGTCCGTTCGAAGTATTCCAGAAGTCCCCCCAGCGTGTGCTCGACCGCGAGGAACGGCCTGCCTGTGGCGATCGCCATCCTACCCCTCCCCAGCGTATCGCGCATCCCGTCCAGGCTCCCTCTCGAGATTATCACCCGTTCTCTATCGATGAGACCTGTCCTGTAGCTCGACAGCGGCTCGACCCCGTAGACCTGTCTGTACAGACGCTCACCGTAGTAGACCTGGTCAAAAGTTGCCGCCAGCCTGCTGCCCGGGACGGTCCCTGGGTAGCCCATGTAGCGGCGCAGTTCTTTGAGCGACGCTGACTCCAGACCCGTCGAGGCGAGGTACTCATCGACCGACCTCCATCCCTTCAGCCTCTCCTCGGAGCCGAAGTCCTCTACGAGGGCCTGCAGCTCGGCCGTGCCGGCCTTTCCCTCCTCGAGGACCGCAGCGGAAAGAAGGCTCAGCGCGTACGACGCGTCCCAGTCGCTGTTGAAGCCACCGGTGCGTCTGACCTCAAGGATGAGCCTGCCGCCGACCTCGCCGATCGGCGGCGATTTCCCCAGGAAAGCCTCGGTCATCGACGCGACGGTCCTCAGTATGGCGGCGTCGTAGGAGTCCCGAACGTCTATCAGAGTGCCGTCGCAGTCGAAGACGACCGAGTCCACTTCCGAGAGTGCCCGCATCGCGCCAGGACCCGCGAAGACAGCTCCGTCCCCGAGCCTGGTGACCTCGTAGGAGGCGTTCATCTCCTGAACCTCTTCTGCACGGAAAGGTAGTGATTGGGAAGCCCTTCCGCCTTGGCCAGGGACTTCAGCGACGGGACGACCCTCTTCAGCCCGTCCTTGCTCCCCTCGACGACCCAGTTCAGTTTCACGAAATCGAGGACCGACAATCCCGACCTCAGCTTCGCATACCCGTCGGTGGGGATGACGTGGTCGGTCCCTATGCAGTAGTCGCTTGCGGCGCACGGGGCGTACTCGCCCACGAGGACCAGACCGGCATCCCTGACCTTCGCCGCGAACCCTCGTCCGTCCTCGCAGAGCACCTCCAGGTGCTCCGGCGCGATGGCGTTGACAAGGTCCACCGCCTGCTCCCTGTCCTCGCAGAGCGCCACGAAACCCCTCGCGAGCGCCTTGCGGACGAACTCGCCTCTCTCGACGTCCCCCGAGATGCGCGACGCCTCCGACCGCACCTTCTCGGCCACCCCTCTATCCCATGTGACCAACCCGCAGAGCGTCTCCTCCCCGTGTTCCGCCTGACCCACGAGGTCCCAGACCGCCGTCTTCACCTCGGTGGAACCGTCGCCCACCACCACGAGCTCCGTCGGTCCTGCGAAGAAGTCTATCGAGACGTCATTTGCGACCAGCTTCTTCGCCACCGAAGCGTAGAGTCCTCCCGGCCCGACTATCTTCTGGACCTTCTCCACCGATTCCGTGCCGTAGGCCATCGCAGCGATCGCCTGGGCGCCGCCCACAGAGTAGACCTCGTCCACTCCGCAGATGCTCGCGGCCGCCAGGATGGCCGGGTTCACCCTCCCGTCGGGCGAAGGGGGTGAACACACGACGACCCTGTCCACTCCGGCGAGCTTGGCAACGCCGGCCGTCATCAGGACGGTGCTCGCGTACGCCGCCCTCCCGCCAGGTACGTAGCAGCCGACCGACCGGAGCGGCTTCGGGACGGTTTTGACCACGAATCCGTCCGAGACGTAGGAGAATGAGAGCCGTCCGAGCAGCTGGCTCTGGGTCTTCCTGATGCGGTTGAGTGAGAACTTGAGGGCCTGGACGAGCTCGGGGTCCTCATCCCTGAGGGCATCGCGGAGCTCGGCATCCGTGACCCTGAGCCTGTCCACGCTCGCGCGGTCGAGCTCCCGGGTTATCCTCCTCAGAGCGCGGTCCCGCCCCTCCCTGACCTCTGCTAGTATCCTGGCCGCTTCCTGCTCGACCCGGGGCTGGCCGCGGACCCTGCCTCTGACCTTCGCCGCGAAGCTTTGGACGCTTCCCTTCTCTATCACGACCAGCGGGAGAGCCTCACTCATCTCTCTCCTTTGCTCCGGAATACTGTTCGAGAGAGAGTATCTGCTGAGGCTCGTGCACGACGAGGCCCTGGGCGAGTTTCCTGAGCGTCGGGAGCATCTTCAGCAGCTCGCTCCTGCTGATCACGGTGTTCACTGCGTACCATCCCTTCTCGGAGAGCGGGCTCACGGTTGGCCTCTTCAGGGCCACCAGCTCCGTGAGAAGTCTCTGTAGGTTCTCCTCTCTGACGTTGACGAATATGTGCAGTTTCTTCTGGGCCTCCGTGACGCCGCTGAGCATTATCTTGAGGTCGTGGATCTTCTCCCTCATCCACGGGTCCTTCAGCACAGACTTGTTAGTGACCAGGTGAGCCGTCGAGGTCATGATGGTCTCCGCCTGACGGAGGTTGTTCTGCTCGAGCGTCGTGCCCGTCTCGGTGACGTCCACGATGAGGTCCGCAATCTCCGGCGGCTTTGCCTCGGTCGCGCCGAACGAGAGGTAGATCCTGGCCTTCGGGTTGTCTCCCTTGCGCCACCAGGGCGTGATTATCATCGGCTCCTTTTTCCCGAAGAGCTTCTTGTAGGTCGGGATGGACTTCAGGTACTCGGAGGTTATGTTAAGGTATTCCGCCGAGACGCGCACGTCCTTGCCCTTCTTCCAAAAGTCTTCGAGGAGCTCGCCCGCCTTCTCATAGGGGGCGGATTTCGGGAAAGCGGTGACTATCTTGACCTTCCCATATTCGAGGTCGATTATCCTCTCCACATTAGCGCCCGTCTCCTTGATCCAGTCGATACCCGTGATGCCGACGTCCTGGACTCCGTCCGCCACATAGACGGGGATCTCCTGCGGACGGAGAATCCTCAGCTCGATCTCGGGGTCGCTGATGTATGGCCGATATGTCCTGTCCTGACCTGAGATCTTGTAGTACGCCTTCTGGAAGATCTCGAAGGTGGCCTTCTCCAGCGAGCCCTTGGGAAGCGCTAGCTTCAGCTGCCTAGTCGTATCCGACACCTCTCGTAGTTGTCATACGCGCAATAGACCGTAGGAAGGAAGCGAACGGGTAAAGACGGCTAACTAAAGGACGAACAATGCGAACGATGATGAACTGAACCAGCTCCCATGAAGTTGATCCCCTCGCATTCGCATCACTCAGAAAAAACGACGCTCGCGGATTCTATTTAAGTATTTGGCGCCCGTCTGCAGACGGAGTCCAAGGCTTATTAGCACACCCATTGTCTTGCTGGAAAATCGGGCCGGTCGTTC
>CAZAMW010000201.1:0-3224 GCA_964486265.1 uncultured Nitrosopumilales archaeon
CGCCGCCCCGCTGGCTTGCATCTTCAGCGTCGAGGTGAACGTGATGATCTCGTCTCTCGTGAGCGACCTCCGAGCGGCGCAGCAGCTGGGCGTGCTGGTGCTCGTACCGATAGGCGGTCTCTACGTGCTCGCCGAGACGGACTTCCTTTCCCTGAACGGCGGGAGCCTCCTCGTCGTCTCCGCGTTCCTAGCCGCCCTCGACCTGCTGCTCTTCTTCCTCGGGCGCGCCACCTTCCAGCGCGAAAAGATACTCACCAAGTGGAAGTAGCGCTCAGGCGAGCCTGCCGTGCGTGTCGGCCGTCAGCGCGTCGAGCAGCCCCTGCGAGGTCATCCCCGCGTCGAACGGCTCGAGCAGGGTCGCGCAGACCTCGCTCAGCAGCTCCACGTATCTACTAGCGTCGTAGCATCTCCTCCCGTCGAGCGCTTCGGAGGGGATGGCCCTTGCGCCTCTCGAGTAAAAGTCGGTTATCACGTAGCTGACGTTCTCACCCTGGTGCAGCGCCGCACCCTCGCGCAGCAGCGCTTTCACGACCCCCGCCTCGAGCGTGTCGTTCCTGTAACCTCCGGGCTCCTTCGAGATGTTCTTCGTGAAGACCATCGCCTCGACAGGCACCTCCTTTCGCCGGATGGCCTCGGCGTACCGTCTGAACACGTTGACGCACGCGGGGACCGCCGTCCTCACCTCATCCACAGAGCCCGCATCCTTCATCACCTTTAGGATGTCGTCCTGACAGCCACGGAAGACCTCCGGAGTGTCGTGACGCCTCGACTCTATCCCCCTTATCTTGGTCGCACCGTCGCTGTACACACCAAAGTACCTGTTCTGGACGGGCAGGCGCGGGTCCGTCCTAGAGTTGAGGAAGGCTATCCAGTTGTAGACGCCCTCGAACGAGAGGTCGAAACCCGTCTCCCTCTCTATCTCCTCCTTGAGCCTCTGGTAGTCGTCCCTCGTCGCGCCCGCTTTCTTCAACCAGAGCGAGTCGACTATCCCGTGTATGACGCGGAAGCCCTCCCTCTCCGCGATGCGCACCGACCGCAGCAGTATGTCCCTGTCCCAGGCGCAGACCGCTATGTGTGCGTCGATCCTCCCGAACTTTGCGTTGTTGAAGCCGAGATAGCCAAATGAGCACACCCCGAGCCACTTCAGCGCGTCCTGGCACCCCTGATACCGCTCCTTCAGCTCCCCCTTCGCGCTGCCCTTCCTGCGCTTGTACTCGAGCCTCTTCTCGACGATCACCTCCATCGCCTTCGACGTTATCCCCTTCCTCTTCTCGCAGACGTTCCATCCGAGCTCCGGGACCACCTCGCCCGAGTCAGGACAGCAGCCGCACTTCACCGTCTCGGCCGATATGTTCTTCTTGCGCATTATGTTCGGGTACAGCGACGCAAAGTCGAACTCGGCCACGTCGTCGTAGACTCCCGCGAGCGGCTCGTAGATGAAGCCGCCCCTGTCGGCGACGAGGAGCTCCGACCTGCTCTTGAAGCGCTCCGCGAGGGTGGGCTTCCACGGGATGAGGATGCCCTGCTTCGTCGCATGATAGAACTGAAGGCTCGAGAGGGCTTTCCCTATGCTCGCCCTGCTCGACGTGTGCAGCGGCTGCATGCAGACCCTGCTGATCTCGAAGAGCCCCGAGAGCCCGGAGTGGGAGTGCGAGAAGGAGACTGAGGTGTCGAGGTGCAGTCTCCCGTAGATCCTCATCGAGGACGGCTTGAAGAGGACCTTCCCGTAGCTGAAGTACGAGGTCCCTGCCCTGTCGGGCAGCTTGAGGGCGACCGGGTCCCTCCCGAGGACGAGTAGCTCCGCCACGCCGTTCCTCTCCGCCCGCGCTATCAGGTACGGGAAGAGGAACCTGTCGCCGTCGCGCGTGAGCAGTATGTCGAGGTCGAGCTCGCGGACGCGCTCCGCAAGCCCGAGTATCTTCTCCCTCTCGCTCGCGCCGCCGATGACCTCGCGCCCGGACCCGTCCTCCAGCCACACCTCCTCCCCCGGGTCGTCCGCCTTGGTGATGAGCCCGGACCTGCTCCCCCTGACGCCCACGCTCATCGTCCGCAGGGGTGGCAGGGCATAGTCGTACTCTCGCGTGTCGTCGTCGAGCGCCCACCTCAGGCCATAGGGCCCCTCCCTGACGTCGCAAAGAGCCAGCGGGAAGATGTCTCGCTCGTACATGTAGCTCTGCCCCGGAGGGACGTCGCAGTTGTAGATGCGCGGGTCGCCGAACGCCGACTCCCGTTCTATGACCCGGGCGAGCTCGAGCATCTTCGCGGCGTCCCTCATCGTGACCTTAAGGACCGCACTCTCGCAGCGGTCCGTTATCCTCTCGCGTCTCTGGACGAGCTCGGTCCGCGCCGCGTACCTTTGCACGCCAGGGCTGACCGAGAGACCCACGAGCCTCTCCTGGCTGTTAGAGGCGACGTAGAACGACGGCGCCCAGCTATCGACCAGCCTGTGCGCCCGCCCGTCTGCGTCCTTCATCCAGACGACCATCTCGCCGGGCTGACCCGGGTAGAGGTCGAATATCCAGCCCCTCAACCCTTCGCCCCTCTGAGCTGGGCGTTCTCGCGCTTCAGCCCCTCGATCAGCTTGTGCTGCGCGAAGAGTATCGCCATGAAGAGCGCCTCGACCGGGAACGCGGAGCCACTCGCCTGCATCGCGGGCATCGCCTCGCGGGCGGTGGCCATCATCCTCTCGAAGAGGACCCTATCCTCGCCCCTCAACGCCCTTGCGAAGCCGTCCCAGCTGCGCAGCTCCTCGTCGACCTCCGTCTGGCCTAGACTCATACCGCTCTCTCGCTGGTCGTACGCAGCGACTCGAGCTCCTGGTAGTGCCGGAAGAGTATCGCCATGAAGACGCCCTCGAAGACCGACGTCCTGACCGCCATCGACGACGCGGAGGTGTGGAACCTCGCCTCGTCGAGCATCTCCTCGAACGGCTCTCTCTCGCTCCTGGGCAGTGCCTGCCTGAAGCGGCGCCACCTCTGGAACTCCGAGAGCTGGGCCATCCTAAATGAAGGGACGGTCCTTCCCAAACCTGTGCGCCTCGTTCACGCCCATGCCGAACGCCTCGCGTGGTGAGAAGCTGACCGTCGCGTGCTTCCGCTTCGGATGCCTGAGCAGGCTCGCACTGACCCTGTCGCCCTCCCGTCCGAACTCCAGCAGTATGTCTGCGTGCGAGGCGACGCGCCCGTCGTAGGGGGTCTGGGTCCCGAGCGTCGCGACGACAAGGG
>CAZAMW010000202.1:0-798 GCA_964486265.1 uncultured Nitrosopumilales archaeon
CTGTGCCTGACGAAGGAATCTGTGTCTCAGTGCGAAGAGGATCGCGAAGACGACTTCCGAGCAGAGGAGAAGGTCGTTGTTGGTGAACCGGGATACGGGCGTGCCTGTCTGCAGCCCCGTCACGGCGCGGGCGGACCACTGCGGAATGATGAGGTAGACCCCGAGCGCGTAGAGCATTAGCGCGAATGACGCGAATGAGGCAGCATCGAGGAGAGCGGCGCCAACCCCCCTCCGAAGCCTAAGCGCGAACACCGAGGCCACGGCGGCGGAGAACCAAGCACCGGTCTGGATGGCGAGCCCATAGACCGGCGAGAGCCTCCGGTCGTACGCCCACTGAAGGACCGTCATGGCGGAGCCCGCCGAGAATACCTGCGGAAGCAGCCCGTCTGGTAGGTTGGTGTCGTAGTTGAAGACGAAGAACAGAAAGTTGAACCCGCAGACCGTCACGCAGGCGAACGCCAACGCGGCCTGAGCCCTAGGTCGCAGAAGCGTCCTGCCCGCGAGCAAGACGGAGTAGACGGCAAGGCAGCCCAGCAGCGTGACCCTGCCGTCCGGCCACTGGTAGACCCTCGCGCCGAGGAAGACGAAAGCGAACGGCGCGGCTGCCAGGCAATAGGATAGGACGGACAGGGAGATGACTGCGAGGACGGGCGCCAGCCACCTCACCGAGGAGGCTAGGGTGCGGCCGTCCTTTCTGCGTTACGACCTGCTGCCTGAAAGGATCCTGGTAAAGGAGACCAGCGACGCCACGATAATGAAGGCCGCGAAGGCCGCAGTAAGCAGTATCGTCCCGGCGGA
>CAZAMW010000202.1:808-3219 GCA_964486265.1 uncultured Nitrosopumilales archaeon
ACTTCAGCCCGAGTATCACAGAGAGCACGACCGCCGCCATCGAGACGAGGAGCGTTCCAAAGACCACCCTGCCCTCGACCATCAGGACCGCGCCTCCGGCGCAACTACGCGCCTTAGGCCTCTCGTGAAGACCCAGGCCATGGCCGGAAGGAAGAAGAAGATCAGGAGTAGCGTCACCGTGCTCTCTCCAAAGACGTTCGTGTCGATCGAGCTGACGAACTCTCCGTAGTAGATCCCGTTCAGGGTCGCGTCGAACCAGAGGGACAGAGTGATGACGTAGACGGCGAGTATGAACGTCACTCCCGCGGCGAGATAGGCTCTGAGAAGGATATTCATCGGGGATGTCGGAGACCCGCGAGTAAATGAGTCTTAGCGGCTGCTGGTCAACTTGTCACCGTTAATAATCGGACGCGAGAAACCGTGAGGGTTTGCCTACGAGGACAATCTCTCTGGAGGAGTACCGGTCGCTGATCGACCGTCTCAGCAACTGGGGCAGGTGGGGGAGCGACGACCAGGTCGGCACGCTCAACTACATAGGACCGGAGACCGTACGCTCGGCTCTGCAGGAGGTCAGGGAAGGAAGGGTCTTCTCCCTGGCGATACCCCTGGACTCGAAGGGACCCCAGAGGGGCGCGGCGGGACGGTTCAACCCCATGCTACTTATGACGAGAGACGGTGGCGATGCCATCACGGGCGCCTACCCTACCGACTGGCTGAACGGGGCCGACAAAGAGACGCGCAGCACCGACGAAGTCGTCATCATGCCGACCCAGGGAGGGACGCACTGGGACTCGCTCGCCCACATCATCCACAATGATGTGATGTACAACGGGAGGAGCGCTTCACAGGTCAGCAGCACCGGGGCTAAGAAGAACGGGATATTCAACTCACGCGAGAGGATGGTCGGGAGGGGGGTCCTGCTCGACATCGCGCGCCTTCTCGGGAAGGACTGGCTTTCGCCCGGAGAGGGTATCCCCGGGAGCACCCTGGAGGAGGCCGCGAAGAAGCAGGGGGTCCAGGTGCGCAGGGGCGACATAGTCCTGGTCAGGACGGGACACATGGCAGCAGCAAGGAAGAGAGGCGAATGGGCGGACTACGCGGGTGGGGACGAGCCGGGGCTGTCCATCGACTCCCTGGAATGGATGAAGGAGAAGGAGGTCGCTGCGGTGGCCAGCGATACGTGGGGCGCCGAGGTGCAACCGTTCGAGGTCAAGGAGGTGCACATCCCTTTCCACATACTGGCGATAGTGTACATGGGCCTGACCATCGGGGAAATCTTCGACCTTGAAGCCCTCTCGGGCTACTGCGACGAAAAGAAGAGGTACTCTTTCTTCTTCGCCGCGCAGCCGCTTCCCTTCACTAGGGGAGTAGCGTCACCGATAAACCCGGTCGCTATCGTCTGAGCCGACTAGGTTCTGTGGACCGCGGCCTTTGCGGACTGGACTATCTTTTCGACGCTTGGGAGGAACGCCTCTTCGAGGACAGGGCTGAAGGGGGGAGGAGTATCGAGCGAGGACACGATGCCGATCGGCGAATCGAGGTAGTTGAACCCCTTGCTGGCGACGAGCGCCGCGACGTCCGTCGCTATGTTGCAACGGGGATAGTCCTCGTCAACGACGACCAGTCTACCGGTCTTCTTGACCGAGTCCAGGATCGCCTGTTCGTCCATGGGGACGATGGTCCTGAGGTCGAGCACCTCGGCGTTGATTCCCTGCGTCTGTAGCTCCTGCGCAGCCTCCAGGGACTGGTGCACGGTCCTGGCCAGCCCGACTATGGTGACGTCCGTCCCCTCTCTCTTGATGTCGGCCCTCCCGAACGGGATCGCGTAGCTCTCCTTCGGGACCGGCCTCCCCTCCGTCGAGCTGTGCAAGAACTTGTGCTCGAAGAACATCACGGGGTCGTCCTGCCTGAGCGCAGTGGTAAGCAGACCCTTCGCGTCGTAGGCCGTCGAAGGCACGACGCACTTTATGCCGGGAATGTGGGCGAAGACCGAATACAGACACTCCGAGTGCTGGGCCGCGGCGGAGAGGCCGCCTCCTATCATGGTGATGATGACTAGCGGAATCTTGGCCTTGCCGCCGAACATGTACTTCATCTTCGCAGCCTGGTTGACGATCTGGTCACCCGCGACGCCGAAGAAGTCGACGAACATCAGGTCTACGACCGGTCTGAGGCCGGTCGCGGCAGCACCGACCCCCGCTCCGACGAAGCCCGCCTCAGAGATCGGGGTATCCAGGACCCTGTCGTCTCCGAACTTCTCCCTGAAGCCCTTGAACCTTCCGAAGACCCCACCCCAGATTCGGACGTCCTCTCCCATGACGACGATGCTCTTGTCTCGTTCCATCTCCTGTGAGAGCGCCTCCGTTATCGCCTGCAGGAAGGTCAGGTTTCTCTGCTGCTGGTCGACTTGT
>CAZAMW010000203.1:0-3192 GCA_964486265.1 uncultured Nitrosopumilales archaeon
ACTGCGGTTGGTTGCGAGACCTGCCCGACAGATGATTCCTCACCACTGCGGGAAGTTTCTCGGATGATGTGGTCACCGCATAGTTCCGACGCAGACTCTGGGAGCTTCGGGTTTGTGGCTGGTGAATGCTATCGCTGCGACCGGGCCGATCCCAAGAAGCAGGGTCTGATATCAAAAGAAGCGGGCCCGGCAGGATTTGAACCCACGACTTCTAGCTCTCTCCTCGGACAGGTTAGAAGGCTAGCGCTCTATCCGTACTGAGCTACGGGCCCTTGGTCGGACGCCTCACCGTGATTAACATAAGCGTTTGTGGGTCGCCGCCGACCGTGACATCCTCTTGAAGCCTTTAATACGAACGGACCTGTCTGACACCCGTCGTGTCACCCCAGGGAAGACTCTTTGGGACGAACGGGGTGCGGTTCAGGCCCGGAATAGACGCTGACCCTGGATTTGTCCTCGTTCTCGCCGAGTGTATCGGGACGTATTTCTCGAATGGTGACATCCTGGTGGGAAGAGACGGGAGGACCTCGGGAGAAGTCCTGTCGCTGGCGACCACCTCCGGCCTCATGAGCGCAGGAAGGAGCGTCGCGGAGACGGGTGTGGTACCCACGCCGGCCCTTCAGTTCGCGACGAGGGCACTCGGCTACAGAGGCGGGTTAATGGTCACAGCCTCCCACAACCCTCCCGAGTACAACGGCATCAAGGTCATGGGGTCGGACGGCGTCGAGATACCTCGGCTCGACGAGCAGAGGATAGAGCACATCTACCGGGAGAAATCCATCCACCGGGCAGACTGGATGGAAGTGGGCACCGCCCGCACCGAGCCCTCTGCGATAAGGCTCTACCTTCAGGCCATCCTGTCCAAGGTCAACACCAAACTGGTCTCCGCGAGGAAGTTCTCGATAGTCGTCGACCCCGGGAACGGTGCCCAGTGCGTCGCAGCGCCCGACCTGCTCGACGCGCTCGGATGCAAGGTGATAACCATAAACTCGATACTCGACGGCAGGTTCCCCGCGAGAGGCTCGGAGCCCACCCCTGCGAGCCTCAAGGACCTCAGCGCAGCGGTCCGGGCATCCGGAGCGGACCTCGGGGTGGCCTACGACGGCGACGGCGACAGGGCGATATTCTGCGACGAGACGGGATACATCTATTGGGGTGACCAGACCGGCTCGCTGCTGGCCGACTACCTCCTGGAGCGGAAGCCCTCGGCCACGATAGTCACGCCGGTGAGCTCCTCGCAGGTGGTGGAGTTCGTTGCGGCGAGACACCACGCCAAGGTGGTCAGGACGCGGGTGGGAAGCGTCGACGTCTCCAGGACCATCCTCGAGAGGGACGCCTTCTTCGGCTTCGAGGAAAACGGCGGCTGCATCTATCCTGCCCACATTGCTGTGAGGGACGGCGGGATGGCCACAGCCCTCATGCTGGAGTGCTTGGCGGCAAGGGGACTCAGTTTCTCGCGCGCGATCGCGAGCACATTCCCGAGGTTCTTCCAGTCCAAGGCCAAGGTTCCCATCAAGCCTGAGGACGCACGCCGCGTCATGAAGTCGGTGGAGAGGCAGGCGACCGGCAAGGTCGAGAAGGTGGACGGGGTGAAGGTCTGGACCGACGACAAGACATGGGTCTTGGTCAGGCCCAGCGGCACCGAACCCATCATCAGGATATTCGGCGAGTCAGACAGTGAAGAGAAGGTCAATGCGGCCCTCAAGAAGTTCTCGAAGATAGTGAAGGCGGCCTAGGCGAGCTGGATCCAGCCCTTCTTCTTGACAGGTTTGCCGTCATGCGTCATCACCCCTCTGCCTTGGGTGACCTCCCCGATGATCCTGAGCTCTGACCTCAAGGAACCAGCGACCTTCACGGCGTCTTCCAGCTTGTCCTTTGGGACCGTGCCGACAATCTCGTACTCCTCTCCGCCGAACAGCACGAGCTCCTCCAGCCGATAGTTGTTCAGCGAAGCGAACCTCTCGAGCTCCTTCCCGTACGGAAGTGAATCCAACCTGATTCCCATCCCGCTCGCATCCGCAAGAGTGTGCAGGCATATCGCCAGCCCGTCGCTGGAGTCCATCGCAGAAGATAGCAGGCCCCTTAGGGCGACCCCAAGCTCGAGCCTCGGTGCTGGCAAGTAGACGCTCTTCAGGGCTGCCTTACGGAATTTCGGCCCGCACCTCGCCTTGTCGAGGAGTATCTTCAGGCCGGCTGAGGCCGTCCCAAAGTCACCGGTGACGACGACGAGGTCGCCCGGAAGGGCCCCTCGCCTCTCCACGTAACGCTCGGCGAACCCAACGAGAATGCAATCCACGATGAGGTCGTCCGCCTCGTTCGTGTCTCCGCCGACGAGACGCGGTCCCCATTCCTCCATGCCGTCCCCGAATCCGCTCGCCAGCGAGCGTATCTCGCCGGGGCGCGTCTTCCGTGGGATGCCCAGAGATACCATGAATGCGGTCGGCCTGACCCCTTTAGAGGCGAAGTCGCTTACGCACATCGCGACCGCTTTCCTTCCGACCTGCCTCCAGGTCATCCCGGGTGGTACGTCTGTCCTCCGTACCAGCATGTCCGCCTTCAGGACCAGCCGCCCCGCGGAGGTGCCCAGCGAGGCCACATCGTCGCCAATTGGAGAGTAGCCGGGTGGTAGTCGTCCGGCGGTCTTGGTCAGTAGCGCGATGATTTCGTACTCGTCCATGCTACCCAAGCTTCCTGACCTTCTTGAGATAGGAGTCCGCCAGCTCTTGCGCGTCTTTGGCCGTTGTCGACTCGGCCGACACCCGGACCGCGTCCTCGGTGCCCGACGCCCTGACCAGGACCCAGGACCGCTTGGAGGTCTCGAGCTTGATTCCGTCGAGTAGGTCCGCGTCGCGATGCTGCTTCTGCAGTTTGCTTATCGCAGAGAGCGCCTTCTTCCTCTCGAGAGGCGCCTTGAGCCTGACCTGATGGTAGCTCGGGACGTCCCGGAAAATCCTCTTCCCCCCTTTCCTTATCGCCTTGACGATGGCCAGGACGGCGACCATCGAGTCCCTGCAGTAGTTGTAACTGCCATCGATGAGGCCACCGCTGCTCCCCTCTCCTCCGAGGTCGCACTTCTCCTGGACCATCTTCGCGACGACGTTGGCCTCGCCCACCCTCGACCTGTATACCGTACCTCCAAGCTGTGAAACTACGTCATCGACGGCCCTCGTTGTGTCGACCGATACTACCACG
>CAZAMW010000204.1:0-3183 GCA_964486265.1 uncultured Nitrosopumilales archaeon
GGGTCAGCTCGACCTCGACAGCAACGGCTATCTTCTTGTGAAGAACGAGACGGAGACCAACGTCAAGGGCGTCTTCGCCGCCGGCGATGTAAGAGACTTCCGCTACAGACAGGCCGTCACGGCAGCGGCCGACGGTTGCAGGGCCGCCCTCGACGTGGAGCGCTTCCTAAAGGAGCCGCGCCAGCTCAGCCTACTACAAGCTTGAACCTGTCTTCGTGGGCGGAAGCGCTCAGCGGCCCCCGGACAGGCGTCTGGTAGCCGCAGAACCGACATCTGTTCGCCCCGTCGAGGTTGTAGGCGCCGAGCTCGTATCCGCCCCTCTCGATGAGGACCTTGCCGCAGCCGGGACAGTAGGTGTTCTCGGCCGGATGCCCGGGGACGTTCCCGATGTAGACGTATCTCAGGCCCTCCTTCTTCGCGACCTTGACGTGCTTCTCCAGCGTCCCGACCGGCGTCACGGGTATGTCCATCATCTTGTAGTCCGGATGGAACCGCAGGAAGTGGATGGGGGTGTCGGGTCCTAAGCTGTCGTACACCCACCTGGCCAGCTTGCGCGCGCTCTCCAGGTCGTCGCCGACCTTCGGTACGACCAGGTCCGTCACCTCCACGTGGACCTTGGTCCTCTGCTTGACTTCGAGCAGCGTCTGGAAGACCGGGTCGGCGTTGGGGACGCCTATGTACTTCCTCACGAATTCCGTCTCGCCGCTCCCCTTGAAGTCCACCGTGAGGCAGTCCAGGAACTCCCCCATCACGGAGACGGCCTCAGGAGTCTCAAAGCCGTTCGAGACGAAGACGTTGAAGATGCCCTTTTCGTGAGCCAGCCTCCCCACATCCCTCGCGTACTCGATGAAGATGCTCGGCTCGTTGTAGGTGTAGGCTATCCCCTCGCAACCGTTCTGCAGCGCTAGCTCGACTACACCCTTCGGAGCCATGTCGATTCCCTCGGTCTTCCTCCGTTGGCTGATGTCGTAGTTCTGACAGTAGCGACAATTATGAACCACGATGCCGTCTGCTACGTAATTGTGGTCGGGAATAGTCTCTAAACCGTAGACGGGGGCAGATTCAAGTCTTTCTATCTTCTCGACCTCGACCCAAACCCGTATGTTGAGCATCTCGGGCTTGGCGAGCCTCTCCAGGATCAGTCGCTTTACTTCTTCGGGGTGGTTGTAAACATGAGACCCGGAGATCCTGAGGACGTCCCAGCCCCTCGCCTTGAGAACCTGCTCTCCCGTGATGTCGGATGCTTTCCATTCCTCATTGTTGTAGTCCCTCCAATCGTCCACCTCGATGTCGAGTTTCGCGGGCAAAATGGCCGCGTCGGCTATGTAGAACTTTGCGGGCGGCTCTGGCGAGGCTACCGAGATCCTGTATTCCTTCTCATAGCGAACTCCAGCTTCATCGAGTATTCCATAGAGCAGCTCCCGGGACTTGGAAGGGTGGGCGTGCAGGCGATCTCTCACCCTCTCTACGTCCCTGTACCACCCGTGATTGGGGTCTGCCAAGAGCCGCTGTTCGCTGGACTCGAGGGGCCTGGTCGCGATGGCGGCCTTTTGCCTCTTAATCCCGGACTCGGTGATCCGGCTCCAGACTCGCAGAATCTCGTCGCCCTTCTGAAGCTCGCTCGTCTTCTTCCAGCCGCGAGAAGTAAAGACAGGGTGTTCTGCCGTCAGCCTAAGCTTTCCATGAGAGTGGTTTCCGTAGCTCACTTCCCAGACATCCGCAGTTCGGGTCCCAGTGTGCGTGACTATGTCCGGATAGATTGCCATTCCGTTCTCGATTTCGTACGACCACAGACTCTCCCCTGGAGCGACGTCTTCCACATTCTTCGTCTTTCCGTTAGACAAGAGGATTTTCGTTCCCGCCGGATGGCACAGCCACGAACATCCGGTGGTCGCTATCGAGAATATCTTGGACCCGGGTCTGTAGTGCATGACCGGCTTCTTCTCGATGGGGTCGATGTTCCCAGTGATGATCTTGCCATAGTTGAGGAGATACAGCTCCCCGCCCACCACGCCCCTGACGCCGCAGAGCCCGACCTGCCCCTCCCCGACCTGACAGCGCCTCGCACAGGCTACGCACTGGACCCTGCCGTTCGCGAGGTTGCGAAACAGCTCGGCCCGCCTGCCCGTCGCGACCGTGAGCCTGGACTGAGGCGCTGACACGTTCTCGAAGGACCCTCGCCGAGCTTTATCCTTTGGGGTCGCTCCCAGGACGCGTCTAGGGGGACAGGTAGATCGGGCTGCCGCTCTTGCTCGAAGCGAGCGCGGCCTCCGCTATCCTTATCACGCTGAGACCGTCGTTTGGAGTAACGAGGGCTGGCCTCTTCTCCCGGATTGCCGCCACGAACTCCCTCAGCTCCAGCGTGAGGGGTTCCTGTACCGTGTGCTTGGGTACCATCGTCCCTGACTCTTCGTGAATCTGCATCTCCTGCGAGATGAAGTCGACGGTGGCCACGCCTCCCGTGAAGACAGCGGTCAGCTCCCGTATCCTCATGGGCGTGACCCAGTTGGTCGTGATGAACGCCGTTCTCTCGCCCCCGAACCCTAGTAGTATCGTCGCAAAGTCCTCGTTCTTGCCCATCACGCTCCCCACCCGGGCGTAGACCGTCTTCGGCTCCTCCCCGAAGAGCCATCTCGCCGTATCGATGTCGTGCACCGACGCGTCCTTCACGACTCCCACATCGGTCACGTTCTCGCCCCTCCTGTTCTCGCGTCTGTACTCGAAGAGTATGGGCCTTCCGAGGGAGGCCTCCTTTGTGATCTTCTTGAGTTCGGTGATGGCGGGATTGAACCTCTCGATGAACCCGACGGTCAGGATCTTGCCGGAGGCCTCAGCAGCCCCGATGAGCTCCTCCCCCTCCTTCAGGGTACTCGTCATGGGCTTCTCCACGAGCGTGTTGACGCCGGCTTGCAGGGTCCTTGACGCGACCGCGAGGTGCGTCGATGCCGGGGTGCAGATGTTCACTCCGTCGAGCTGCTCTGACTTCAGCATCTGGTCCACCGAGTCGTAGCCCTTCACCTGGTACTTCGCTGCGAACTCCTTAGCCCGCGCGGCATCGGCGTCACAGACGGCTGCCAGCACGCCCATCTCGCTGAGCACCCTCACGTGGTTCTTCCCCCAGCCGCCCGTCCCGATAACGGCGATTCTCACCATGATGTGGCCATCAATGGCGGCCTTCGGAGG
>CAZAMW010000205.1:0-3168 GCA_964486265.1 uncultured Nitrosopumilales archaeon
TCGGCTGACCCGCTCCAGCGAGCACGGCGAAGACCACCTTCCTCTCGCGCGGCGCGCCCAGGACGAGCACGTACTCCGTGTACTTCTGGTACAGCCAGCAGTCAAACCCGGTGATGTACGCCACGTTCGTCGTCGAGCTGGCGAGCAGCGCCTTGACACCGTGCTCCGACAGATACTCTCTGGCCCGCGAGAGGTTGAGAGGCATCGCCCCTTGCCTAAAACACCGAGAGGACGTTCTTGGCCGCGGCTTCCATCTCCTTCTTGTTGGGAGACGTGAAGAGGATTATCTCGTTGGCCCCGACGTCGACGTACTCGTCGATGACCTTGATGAGGTCGTCCCAGTCCTTGCACGAGTGGATGAACTTGCTGAGTCTCTTCGCGGTAAGCGTCCTGGTCGCGTTCTCGAGAGCGATCGGGGTCCTGATGTCCACCGAGTTCTTGACAAAGGGCGTGAGCTCGTGCCTGGAGTCCTTGAGTACCTGGGCGTGGGACTTGAACGCAAAGTCAAGATGGACGACCAGCCCGCCTCCCTTCTTCTTGGCGTCCTTCTGCCCCTTCCTGAACTCGGGAAGGATGACGTCTCTTATCCTCTCAGCGTTGTTCCACGGGCTCAGGGTGACCAGGTGGTCGCCGTAGCGGCCCGCGCGGTAGGCCGCCTTGGGGCCCACGGCGGAGAAGTACATCTCGAGCCTCGTCCTCGGCTTGGTGTACATGTAGTAAAAGTCGGAGGAGAAGTACTTGCCCTTGAACGAAAAGTGCCGCGGCGCGGTCCAGAGCTTCTCCATCAGGGTCAGTCCCTCGCAGAGGCGGTCCATCCTCTCCTGCCAGTCCGGCCATCTGTCGTTCCAGAAGGGGACCTCGTTGACCGCCTCTCCCGCTCCTACGCTGACAAGGAACCTCCCCGGGTACATGTTGTCGAGGGTCGCTGAGGCCTGCGCGACCAGGGCCGGGTGGTAGCGCGCCCCGATCGGCGTCGTGACGAGCGTCGTGAGGATAGAGAAGACGAAGCTGATCTCGTCGTGACGAGCGGGCCGAGCTGGACCTTCTTCGTCCTCTCCAGCGCCGAGGCCATCACGGACCAGACGAACGACGACCTGTCGCTGGTGTGGAACCAGGGCATGAAGTGGTCTCCGAACCAGAGACGTTTGAAACCGAGCTCCTCCCCGTAGACTGTAGCTTCGACGAAATCCCTGGGGTCGTAGTAGTTCTCCCCAAGGTCGAGCGAGATGATTGGCTTGGCCATCGCCTGCGTTGCGGTCGCGGCCTCCTTTAAGTCCGTCACACGCGCGCAGCTTCACATTAATAATGCGGGCCAGCGCTCGCCACGACGCGAGATGATTCCTTCGTGCAGCAGCATAACGTGGGGCGAGCTCAAAGATGAGCGAGACCTCAAGAAGACCCTTGCTTCGATCAAGAGACTGGGATACGCGGAGGCCGGCATCGAGTATCCTCTGCTGGGGCCCGGGCTGAGGAAGGACCTCGCCAAGACGGGCGCGCTGGTCAGGGGCTACGGGCTCCCCGTCTCGGCCGTCGCGATCGACACCTCCCCGTCCATGGCGGGGGTGGTTACCTCGTTCGGCTCCTCAGTCGGATGGCTCTGCCTCTTCGAGAAGGACATCGACGTCGCCATCGAGAAGACCAAGAAGCTCACGGCGGCCTGCGGGAAGGTCGGGGTCAACGTCTCCCTGCATCCTCACGTCAAGAGCAACCTCCTGACGATGGAGGACCTGGACCGGGTCATGAAGGCCTGCCTGCCCAACCCCACCTCCGTCACCGTCGACACGGCGCACCTGACCGCACTCGACATCGACATACCCAAGTTCGTCGCAAGGTACAAGACGAAGATATCGCTCGTGCACATGAAGGACCTCAGGGTCAAGAAGCCCCAGGAAGAGGTCGACTACGAGAAGGACTTTGTCGACCTGGGCGAGGGGGTGGCCGACCTGAAGGGGACTGTGAAGGCTCTTCGCCGCGTCGGATACAGGGGCGCGGTCATGGTCGAGGTGGACTATCCTCAGGACGTCACCGTCGACCGCTCCGCGAAGAAGAACTATGGAGTCCTGGCCTCCCTGCTGCGCGCAAGGTAGGCCCGGGCGCGTCTAGAAGTACTTCTTGAGGACCTTGTCGAGGTTCGGAGAGGACTTGTACGTGGCTACCTTGCTCTGGTAGAGATTCTTCGACTTTTTCAGGTCGGCGAACATCTCGCCGAACTTTATCCCCGCCTCGACCGCGTCCACGACCGGGGCTTCGACGTGCTTCCTGAGGTAGTCCGCGAGACCGGCGAAGCCGGCCGAACCGTTGACAATGACATCCGCCCTGTCTTCCGACACGGCGAGCCTGGCCTGGTTGAGCACCCTCTCGTAGATCTTCGCCATGGCGTTGCGCCCCATCATCTCGTCAAGGGGGATGTTCGCCGGTCTCACAGAGACGCAAAAGTCCTCGAGGTGGCGCTCCCTCACCATCCTGTCTATCCAGGCCGCTATCTTGTTGTCATATGTCATGATTGAGAAGCTCTGCCCCAGGACCTGTGCCATGAGCAGGCAGGACTCGCCTATCCCCACGGCCGGGATGTCCAGCACTTCCTTGATTCCATATTCGGCGTCGGTCGAGCCGACGCAGCCTATCACGACCGCGTCACAGCCGTCCTTCTGCGCCTGCCTGGCGACCGGGATCATCGCGCTGAACATCTTGGGGTGAACGTACCAGTACGCCATCTCCGCCTCGTCGGGGAGGTCGTTCGGGAGCGCGTAGATCTTTACCGAGGTATCCGGCCTCTTCACGCTGTCGATGGTGTCCTTGAGCGACTTGAAGAAAGCCGGATTGGCTTCCTTCTCGGACTCCTTACCCGGGAAGATGAAAGCGAGCTTCATTGGGCCCGCTCGTGCCCCTGCCGATTAAATGCTTTCCCGTCTCGCTGCTTCCGGTCTGTTTCTGCGCCCGAATCGCGAAAGATAGATTAGAGGGAGAGGACGGACGCTCGACATGAGCACGAACGCCAAACCTCTGGCGATTGTTGGTTACGCGGACAGGCTTCGGGCCAGACCGGGCGACACCCTGAACTTCATGGTGAGCAGCGAGCATCCGAGGTACAAGGTCGAGATGGTGAGGCTCATCCACGGCGACCAGAACAAGGCGGGTCCGGGGTTCAAGTCGGAGACGCTGGAGGCG
>CAZAMW010000206.1:0-3150 GCA_964486265.1 uncultured Nitrosopumilales archaeon
GCTGCCGACTTCAGCGCGCGCAACCCCAGCGCGGTGTTCCCCGGCCAGTTCCCCAACACGTCTGCCCCCGCTTCGCCGGCGGAACTCCCGCCCCACAGCAGCGCGACCTACTGGTTTCTCTTTGGCTCGGAATCCGCGGTCAGCCTCAACGGGACGCGGAACGTCAAGCTCAAGCAGATGGTCTGGCACGAGTACGACTACGGCGAGGTCATGAGCGAGTACGGGCAGTGGGAGTGCGGCCAGTGCACGGACCTCCAGACACGGGTCCTGGTCCTGGACTGAGCCGATCGTCTGCTTCGGGCGTGTGGCCCCCTGGTAAGGGCGGGGTGAGGTTGTGGAGACCGAAGATAGTTCCCGAGGGGTTATGTCGCGGCGGACAACCAGAACTCTCTCCGCAGGGGCAATGCGAATCAAAACGGTCGCCGGAAATCGCGGTTGCAGCGCTCGTACTAGGACGCGCGTTGGCGCTTTACTCCTCGAATGGCTCCCCACATCCACCCGCGAGCACCGGGTCGGCATCTCACTACGGCAATGCAGCGGGGCACGCATAGCTAGTCCCCGGGGTTGCGAAACTTGCCCCCGTTGAAAGAGAAGAGCTTCTGACAGACCGACTCTTCCTCTTCCACCGAGGTTCGTCTGCCCACCATATCGAGTCGGGACCAGACATGGCCAACTGCGGGTCGGACTCTTAAAACGAGTCATCCGTTGAGGGTGAAAGTCTGAGTCTGCCCGCCGACGTAGAGAGCTAGCGGAACGCCCTGATAGCTTGCAGGAAATTCGACCAGCAACAGAGAGCACTCGTTGGGGAAGAATACTGCGGGCTCGCTCAGGGTTCCGTTGGGATCGTAGTACTGCCAAGTTTGTCGCGAGAAGTTAGAACTTGGAGAGAACTCGAATGGAGTGTAGACGTAGTTGGGATTGTCGGTGTAAGGATTCTTGAGTGATACCATGTCGACGGAAAGGGTCGATACCCCAGTCGTTCTAAGTTCGAGCGCGACTGTGTTGTTGCTTCGCAGGTCCTTGTAGTATCTTTCGAGCTCAAGAGGACCTGCACTGGCAGAGAAATTGGTACCCTGAACGAAGGCCGGGTTCGAAGAGATTGTCGCGCAGTCGAGTGGATCCGGATTGGCGACAACTTGGAAGTGAAGCACCGCGACCTGCCCCCACCAGTCCAGCCCTTCGACAGTGTAGACGCCGGGCGCGAACGATGTGAAGTCGTAGCTGTTCGACGGAGGGAAGGTAGCGCCGCCCCAGTAGCCCCAATACTCGACGCTCGCGGCGGATTGGTTGATTACCTCAACGTCTGGCGACGTAATATTGCCGCTGAGGGGGGCGAACGTCACTGCGACGGGGGTGCGACCAGGGCAGCCGCCTACGGAGTAGGGGCGAATGAGCTCCAGAGGGGTCTCTTCCGAGAGATTGCCCGCCGAGTAGTTACCGCTGAAAATCTGGACCTCGATGGGATACCCGCTGCAGATGTCAAGGTTGTCGCTTCCAAGCCAGGTGCCATTCAGCGGCGGCGACACTTTGTTCTGCGTCGACATGGTGTTGTTGAGCGAGATGTGAACCGACAGGCCATTATCCCGCCATATCGTGGCGTTGGAGACGCTCAGGGACAACTGAAGTCCCAGCGTCAAGTTGCTGTTACTCGTCGAGAGCAACGATGTCTCACTTGTGCTGGGAAGGCTTTGCGCAGACGCGGTGGAAGAAAGTGAGGATGCGCCGGTGGTCGTTTCTGTCCCTCCCCGATAGGTCAGGACGGCAGCCGCGGCGACCCCGAGTAGCGCCGCTACGACTACCACAGAGATAACGGGCAACCATCTGCGATTGGTCTGGGTGTTCGTTGCTTAATTTCAGCTTACGCTTCGCTAAATGGCTTTTGCACGGGTGGGTTCCGTTCCACACTTTTGCACAGGTAAGCTCGGGAAGGAAGCCAAAGACGGGGAATAGATCGGGGTCCCCCATCTCAACCCACGACCGAGAGATGACAAGATGGACGCGGTACGCCGTGAAGCATGTCATGCAAGACCCCAATGAGGTGAACGTCGCGCCCTCTGACGAAGGCGCGGGGTCGGCACTTCGACTCGGCAAGACGGTCCCGCCCGAGCTGCCCTTCCCTTCGCACCCTCCATCCAAGGTCGGTCTGCACCTTGCGCACCCGCCCCAACCCTAATTACGTCCGTGAAGCGGATTGGTTGCGATGTCCGAGGATGAAAATGTCCCGCGCAGGAAGCTGGAGTGGAGGGACTACGTCGCGCTCTTCATAGCGCTCTTGCAGACGGTGGCCCTCCCTCTCGTGGTGCTGGTCCTGCTCATCCTGCTCGCCCTCGCGCTCCTAGGCCTTCGCTGACGGCGAGAGGTCGCGCCGGGTGCTCCTGGCGAAGTCGATGTCGTAGAAGCACTCGGCGAACTGCCCGGCCGAGATCTCGACCGGCGGGGGGCTCGCCTCCGCGCACCGTTCTGTGGCGTACCTGCATCTTGTCCTGAACCTGCACCCCGAGGGGATGTTGACGGGGCTGGGGACGTCACCCTCCAGCACCGCGAGCCTCTTCCTGAGCGCGGGGTCGGGCAGCGGCACCGAGGAGAGAAGGGCCTCCGTGTAGGGGTGCCTCGGGTGGACGAAGAGCGACTCGGTCGGCCCTTCCTCGACGAGGCGCCCCAGGTACATCACGCCTGTGCGGGAGCACATCTGCCTCACCACGGCGAGGTTGTGCGAGATGAATAGGTAGGTGAGCCCAAAGTCCTTCTGGAGCCCCCTGAGGAGGTTGAGGATCTGAGCCTGGACGGAGACGTCCAGCGACGAAGTCGGCTCGTCCAGGACGAGGAACTCGGGGTTGACCGCGAGCGCCCTGGCAATCGCTATCCGCTGCCTCTGCCCCCCCGAGAACTCGTGCGGGAATCTCGAGAGGTGGTCCGGGTTGAGCCCCACCGTGCGGATGAGCTCCGCCGCCCGCGCGTCCGCCTCCCTGCCCGACGCGATGCCGTGGATCCGCATCGGCTCTGTGATGGCCGACCTCACGCTCTGCCTGGGGTCGAGGGAGGCGTAGGGGTCCTGGAAGACGATCTGCATCTTCCTCCTCAGGGGCTTGAGCCTCCTCCCCTTCAGAGCGCTGAAGTCCTGGCCGTCGAACACGATCCTCCCCCTGGTCG
>CAZAMW010000207.1:0-665 GCA_964486265.1 uncultured Nitrosopumilales archaeon
GCTTCGCAGAGGCTAGGTCGCTCTTCGCGATCTCCACCTCGTTCCTTATCTGATCCTCATCAGACTGGTACTTCTCAACCAGTCCGTTTTTCAATAACTCGCTTAAACTCATTCTCTTCGCCCATTACCATGATTACGGGAGTCTTCCCTATCTCCCGCAGCAGAGGAATCGGGTCTCTGACCTTCTCTCCAAACTCCTTCTCGGTCCATAGATTGTAATTCACTTCCCGCCCGGTCCTCCTCTCAACCTCGTTCACAGCTTTCAACAGCTTGTCCTCCGCTATATTCCCCACCACAAGCAGGTCGATGTCGCTCTTCTCACTCTCCACCCCCTTCGCAAACGAGCCGTAGATGAGCGCGTACTTGACCTGTTCAGCCCGAAGCTTGCTTGCTAGCAGCTCATCCAGGAACTCGTACTTCAGGATTTCGGGGCGAGCATTCCGACTGGCGTGATAGAGGACGTGACCGCTGTAGGGCCGGTGGAAGACTGCATCAAGAAGCTGGAGCAGTTCCTCGATTCCGGCGCCACGTCGTTCCTGCTCTGCAACCTCAGCAGGGACCAGGAGAGGACCTTCGGGGCGTACGCCGGAAAGATAGTCCCGTACCTTCGAGAGAACTACGGCGCCTGACTCTACTCTGGCGGGATCTCGGCATAGACCGCACGG
>CAZAMW010000207.1:675-3145 GCA_964486265.1 uncultured Nitrosopumilales archaeon
CCACCCCTGACCTTCGGGCCCTGTAGACCGCCTGACCGTAGAGGCCGAGGCCGATCACGGCGAGTATGACGAGGAAGCCCACCGCGTAGACGATGCTGGCGCCCAGGAACACTCCACTCGCAATCGGAAAGAGCTCGGCGACGCCATAGAAGCCGAAGCAGACGATCGCCACGACCGAGGCGAAGATGATGGGACCAGGCTTGGCGATGGCGCCTACCGTGGCCTTGAAGAGGTCGGGCTTTATGAAGTAGAACAGCGCGGTGGCCACGAACGGGAGGCCGTATCCGAAGATCTCGACCAGTCCGGCGTTGAGGAAGGTGCTCGCGAAGCCGGCGAACCACAGAGCGCTGACCCACAGCGCCCACAGCACTCCTATGATCAGGAGTGCGAAGACCGGAGTGTGGACCCTCTCGCTCACGTCCGCGAACTTGGTCGGGAGCACCCTGTCGAACGATGCGGCGAAGAAGAGCCTCGACATGGCGAGGATGTCGCCCATGACGTTGAGCTGCGCGACGACGATGAAGGACACGCCGATCAGAACGGCGACGACCGGGTTGTACAGCGAGAGCAGGAGACTGACCGTGGGTATCGCCGGCAGCGACGCTCCGGTAGAAACGTCGTAGCTGGCAGCGTTCAGGAAGCTCTGGCCGAAGTCGTGGTAGGCGAGAAGGCTCATCCCGAGGAGCAGGGCTGCGCTGATACCGGCCGAGAGGAACAAAGCCCTCGTTATGTTGGACTTCACGCTCTTCGTCTCTCCGGAGAGATACGTCCCGTAGTTGAAGCCGGTGAAGGTCAGGAAGCCCCAAGGGATCGCTGCGAGGACGGTGCTCTGCGCGTTGAAGCCAGAGAGGGAGAACCCGCCGCTCCCCGCGCCGGATATGACGCTCGAATAGGTCGCAGTTGAGCCTGCGAACGCCATAGCGTTGTTGAACAGGGCGGGTCCTTCAGAGGTGCCGATGAAAGCCAGCAGACCGATGAAGACCGCCGCCACGACGTAGTAGAGCACGAAGCTCGCCCTCTGGACCCACATCCAACCCTTCAGACCCAGGAGCAGGATGCCGGTGCAGATCGCGATCAGCAGCATGTCTACGGGGTAGCCGACGGATATAGTGGTAAGGCTGGTAGCACCCGTCAGAAGACTGGCGTTGTGCGTGGTAACGCCGAGAGCGAAGAACAGCTGTGAAGCAAGCAAACTGATTCCAGCGTAGGACGCGAAGGCCCCGCCCAGGATTATCGTGGTCGCGAGGAGCATGATCATCTGGACGACCGCGAACGCCGGTCCGAGGATGCGGCTCGACCATACGTAGTCTCCGCCCGAACGGGGCATGCCTGCGGAGAAGATGGCGTAAACGTAGGCCATCGCGAACGCAGGGATGGAGCCGAGGACGAAGACCAGCGGGAGGTACGCTCCGGGGAAGAAGTAAGGCGCGTACAACGCAGTGAGCACGAACCCAAGCACGGGGTTGACAATGGACTGCGACATCAGGAACTGGTCGAGGAATCCGAGGCTTCTTACGAGGCCCGTAGCGTCACGGACAAACGTCTTGGGTGAAGTACCCACGGTAGCTCCGTGCCGTACGCGATATAAAAATATTGAATATGGCTTTACTTTTTTGTGCTAATTCCCTAACTAGTCGCGCGTTTGTCGCGTCATTTCGCCAATTTTTTGACACTGATCGCCAAGGTTTTTCTATAGTCGGCGAGATGGAGTGGGACTGGCTTGGCACAAGTCCAGACCGTCACTGGAGAGATCAAGGCGGAGGAGCTAGGGATAACCCTCCCGCACGAGCACGTTCTCTTCGACCTGAGCTGTTATCTGAAAGTGCCCGAGGAGGCGACCAGGCGCAACCTGTATCACAGCAAGGTCGAGATGTCCAACCTTGGAGAGATCAGGAGAAACCCGTTCTCAAACAAGGACGACGTGGTGAACTACGACGTCGACCTTGCGGCGCAGGAGCTCATGCACCTGAAGAGGGCGGGAGGCAACTCCATCGTGGACCTGACCAACAACGGCCTGGGGAGGGACCCGCTGGCGGTGAGGGGCATATCGATCCAGACGGGGATAAAGGTGGTCATGGGATGCGGCTACTACATCGCGGCGTCCCATCCGCCCAAGATCGCGTCGATGACGATAGACGAGATCGCCAAGGAGATAGTGGCTGAAGTGAGAGACGGGATAGGCGGGACCGGGATCAAGGCGGGAATCATAGGTGAGATAGGGACGAGCTGGCCGATGGTGCCCGACGAGGAGAAGGTCCTGAGGGCGGCGGCGAGGGCCCAGGTCAAGACGAAGAAATCACTCAACATCCACAGCTACTGCGGCCAGAAGCTCGAGGATGTCAGGGTCGTCCACAAGCTGCTGGACCTCGTGGAGGACGAGGGGGCGGACCTGGACAGGGTCATCCTCAGCCACATGGACGGGAACGGCATCGACCTGGAAGTCCACGAGGCCCTCGCGAAGAGGGGAGCC
>CAZAMW010000208.1:0-3124 GCA_964486265.1 uncultured Nitrosopumilales archaeon
CTGGCAGATTGAGGCGACGCCCTTGCCCACGCGCCCCTCGCCGACGAAGAAGCCGAGGAACCAGCAGAGCTCCTCGTCGAGCGCGACGAGCGCGGGGCCGGGTACCTGGATCGACTCCATTCGCCCGGCCACCGCATCCCTCCCGGCGAGCCTGGCCCTCGGCACCATCTCCGCGACGGCGAGCTCGGTGAGCGCAGCGCTATCATGCGGGGGGATCCCTCGCACGATGGGTATCCTCGCCCCCTTCGCTATCACCCCCGCCTTTACCTCTTCGTCCTCTGTGATGAATGAGTGCTCGGGGGTCGCCACCACGCTGCGGTTCGTCGAGGTCGTCACCTTCACCACCGGCCCACGGTAGAGAGACCGTGCCAGCGCGTGCGCCCTCTTCCACGACAGGTCCCCGGTGACCCTGTCCAGCGAGATCACCTTCACCTCGACCCTCTCCAGCATGAGGACATCCCACCCATCCTCGTCGACCAAGACCGGCAGCCTCCTCGCCAGCTCTTCGTATAGCGCGTCAACCGTGGTCATCCGGGGCAGCCCGTCGACGAGGACGAACGCAGGCTCGCCCCGGCAGACGCTCTTCCCCGTGCCCGACGGGCCTATCAGGGCGGTCTGCTTGAAGTAGTAGAGGGCGCGCATGATCCTCTCCACGTACCCCTCGCCCTCGTCGACATAGTCGGGGACGCTGGTCGGGATCATCCCCTTTAGCGCCTCAGGGACAGGGTAGCCGACGCCTAGGTCGTACTTTGAGACGTGGTACCTGTCCTTGAGGGGCTGCTGCCCGGTGCGCGGGGTTACAGAGAGCTTGACTGAGAGCCTCGCGCCCTTGCCTTCGGCGGAGGAGGTTATCGTTGTCTTTGTGTTATCGTCAGGATGGCTCATCGGAGGTGAAAGCGAAAGCTCCCGACTAACGATTAAACGATTATGAATCAGCAGTTCATAATCGCGGTTCGTATACCTTTAAATTGCGTTAGGCCACGTTGACCGTACCCCCGAGAAGGTTGTAGACGCAAAATGGTAGAAGTAGAAGTCCTTGTCAAGAACGTGGAGGCGGCGCGCCTCAGCGAAGAGAGCCGAGACGAGTCATCGGTCACCTTCGACGTCTCGGCGTCCCTCGCCGAGACAGACCACCAGGCAGGCCAGTTCACGCTAAAATATAGCATCACGATATCCGCGCAGCCCCCCATCGCCAGGATGGACGTTGCGGGGACGGCCAAGATAACGGGGGACGAGAAGGAGATCGAGTCGCTCCTCAGGGCGACAGAACAGAACACCGTGCCCCCTGTTTTCATGACCATCTACCAGAAGGTATATGCAATCGTCTACCTGCTCTCCGGGTCGCTCAAGATCCCCTACCCCTCTCCGGGCCTCATGAAGGTCGTGAAGATGGCCACCCCGAGCGATGCGGCAGCAGCGGGCGAAGAGAAGCCCCCCTCGATTTCTGTCTGAGCGGGAGAGACCTGACGGTGGGGATGGCTAACGGCGTGCCGCTCTAGTGGGCCACGGGTGCAACCATTGCGACCGCTTCGGACTTCGCGGGTGCCTCCGCCTCCGCGACCTGGCCGGGGACGATGTGCACGTCCTCTATGAGGAGGGGGGACGGCGCTACGAGGCCCGCCGACTGGAACGTCAGGTAGAGCAGCTCGTAGTTCCTCGAGTAGATGGCCATCGCTATCTCAGAGATCTTCTCCTCTCCAACCGTCTGGAGGTCGGTCACCGCCGTGATGGCATGGCTGGTTATCGTCACCTCTCCCGATATCTCCGCCCGCTCGACCGCCGGGTTGGCGTCCAGGTAGAGGGTGTAGCTCAGCCTGAGCCTGCCCTTCGAGGTCTCCACCTCCTTGATGTCTGCCCCAAGGTCGAACGAGACCTTGGGCACCTTGGTCGTGTGCCCGAAGGTGAGCCTCGAGACCTTTATCCTTGTAACGGTGCAGACCAAGTCGCTCAGGTCTAGCTGGAGCGGGGCGCCGGTGTTGCTGTACATCAGCAGCCAGTCTAGCGCCCACCAAAGTTAAGGGATTTTGGGCTTATCCGTAGGGCGCGGCGCTCGTGTTCTTGAACTCGGCAGGCCCCGCTCGATCTGCCTCTGCGGTCTCGGAAGAAAAACGGGAGGCGGGGGGGGGTTCTCCTTCCCCCTCCGCCCTTTTCAGTGCGTTTGCACTAGGCTGACGCCGGGCTCCCTAGGACCCGAAGAACCCGAACAGGTCGGACAGCCCGAAGAACCCCCCGTGCTGTTGCCCGCCCTGGTCGTTCCCGTGCTGGGAGACGGTCACCGTCTCTGATGTGGTGAAGGTGGTGGCTGGTAGGCCCCACTGGGTGATGTACGTCCCTGAGACGTCGCCCGCCCTGAAGTGGCCCGTGGAGTAGAAGCTGGTCGCGTTGCACGTCCCTGGGATCGTCCCGAATGCAGCGTCGCACGAGACTATCTCAGAGGGAGAGGTGGGGATGGTCGAGGTGCCCGAGAAGGCACCCTGTCCATCTAGCGAGGACGGTGTCATCCCCGTGATGGACACGGTTCCGGTGTCCCTTGCCGTGCCCGTCACCAGGTTCTCGAACTCGATCGTGGTGAGCGAGAACGTTCCAGCAGGGGCTGTGGACCCGACCACGCTGAGGGGGCCGGCTACCTGGCTTCCCTGCCACAGGATGTTCCCGACGTTGTACGTCGCGGCCATGAGGAGGGATGTGCCGTCTAGGCTGGCGATGGTTATGGGGCCGCCCCACGGGTTCCAGTATGGCGACTCGATGAGGAGGGGCGTTGAGAGGCTCGTCGTCGAACCTCCGACCGTGACCTGGACGTTGGGAGCGGATGCGATGAAGTAGATCGGCAGCTCGCTCGAGCCGATCGTTCCGGCTGCCATCGCGCTGTCGATCATGAAGGTCCCCGTCACCTTGACGGAGGCCCCGCTCGCTGTCGTCCCTGTCAAGCGGATGGCACCCCGCCCGAGGGTGGACATGCCGTTCTGAACGACGGACATGTTGTACTGGAGGTTGCCTCCTGGGTTGAGTTGCTGTCCCTCGACCAGGCCACCGTAATTGGTGCCTCCGCTTACGGTGTAGATCTGGGTCCCGAGGTTGGTCACGTACCCTAGGGGGACCGTGAGGTTGTAGGTCTGGCCTGTGT
>CAZAMW010000209.1:0-3123 GCA_964486265.1 uncultured Nitrosopumilales archaeon
TTGGGTAGGGCTCCTCCATCCCTGACGACCATCAGTATAGGAGCTATCTTGTTCAGCTTGCCGTAGCTCTTCCCGGCTCCCTGTCCATCAGCGACCAGGAAATCCAGGATGTATGGCGCGCTCGGGAACCGGCCCCCTTCAAGAGTGCCCGGCAGGAACATGCCCTCGATCTCGCCTGCAATCGCGGACATGGCAAGAGCGTTAGCCGCTACGTCGAAGATCGGGAGTACCACGTCGATGTCCGAGGCCACCGCAGACTCCACAAGGGTCCTGTCGTGAACGACCACTATCACCCTCAGATCAGGGTTGAGCTTCCGCGCGCTCATAGCCACGAGCAGATTGTCCCCGTCGTCGTCGAAGGCACAGACCAGGGTTGAAGCCATCTTCACCCTGGCTTCGTTCAGCGCCTCGAATGACCTCGTCGTCGGGGCGTCCACAGCGAGGAGGCCCTTGGCTGTCGCGGCTTTCGCCGAGGATGGGTCACGCGAGATTATCACCTGCCTGACACCGGTCTTGGCGAGCCATTCAGAGACGTACTTGCCGAGGTAGCTGTACCCCGCAATGATGGCATGGTCTTCCAGCCGGCCGATCCTCTTCCTCATGAGCTGCTCCCTGAGTAGGCTCTTGCTTATGACCGAGGTGATCGTGCTCTGGATGATTGATGCTGCCAGGCCCACGCTCACTATGAACGTGAATATCAACAGGACCTGCTCCGACGGGCTCATCCCAACTATGGTTGGGGTGTATATCCCGATGGTGGTGATCGTCGACACCGACCCGAGGAAAGCGGTGAGCAGGTTGAGGTGCTGGTAGTCCATGAAGACCAGAGTCCCGAACCCGAACATGAACAGGAGCAGGATGAGCTGAATCCAGATGTGCCTGACTATCGAGAGTGGCCCGTAGAGCATCACGTCGACGAAGTCCATCACCCTGGAAGAGAGGGGCTGCTTCGCGTTTGTCCTGGTCAGATGCCTCAATTCAGACGGACTATCTCCTTCAGAGCAAGTCCATATTCTTGAGCAATCCTTGGAACGAGACCAGAGAAGAAGGGTCGGTTAGCACGTAGAGGGCGTCTCCTTCCTTCAACTGAAGGTCGTCCGGCGGGTTCGTGAAGAGTTCTCCTTTCCTGGAGACCATCACCACGGGGGCGACCTCGTTGAGGTCAGAGTACCTCACCTTAACGGGCTTCCCTTCGGGCAGGATGAACTCAGATATCTGCTTGGACTTGAACTCGCCCTTGATGAAGACGGCCGCCACCGACCTTGAGACCGTCGAGGCGGCGAGGACCTGTCCGGCGAACTCGTAGGGGGCGAGGATGACATCTGCTCCGCTCGCGTCTGCAGCTTCAGCGAGGTCCCTGTCGTTGACTATCGTTATCGCCCTTATTTTGGGGTTGAGCTTCTTGGCATTGAGGATCGTGAGCATGTTATCCCCGTCGTCGTCGAAGGTACAGATTATGGATGAGGCACGCGCGACTCCAGCCAGCCTCAGCGCGGAGTAAGACCTAGCGACGGGGGAACCGATGGCAGGTATACCCGCCTTGTACAGCGAAGGGAGCTGGCTCTCCTCCCGCACCAGCACCACGAACTCCAGGCCGACCTCCCTGAGCTTCTCCACCACGTAGATGCCGAGGAACTTGTACCCCATCACTATGACATGGTTCTGCATCTTGGAGACCATGTTCGTGATCAGCTCTTCTGACACGACTATAGCCAAACCCGGGTTGTTATTTAACCTGGACAGAAGCCAGAATCTTGGCCGACGGTGCACCCGGACGCGAGGATATCTTTATGCACGGACCGCCCCCGCTGCACTAGGTGCGACAGGATACGGCAGCGAGCAGCGTCGGGATGTTCTCGTTCAAAAGATGGGGGGTGGGGTCCCTCGCGCTCCTCTCTCTACTGGCCATGGCCTGCGTCCTCTTGCTGGTCAACTGGCTCGACAGCCACTCCACGGTCGTCGCGGTCCTCCTCGTGGTTCTGCTCCTGTGGTCTGCGGTCATCGTGACGGTCAAGCTGACCGAGACGATGGAGCCGGCGAAGCGGAGAGACCCTAACCTCGTGGGGAAGACGGGTCGCGTGGTGAGCGAGGTCTCGCCGGCGTCGCCCGGTGTTGTCCGGGTCGGTCTTGAGACTTGGTCCGCCCGAAGTCTCGAGCCGCTGGCGGAGGGGCAACAAGTCACCGTGCTGAGAAAGGAAGGTTTGTTCCTCTGGGTTGGACGGCGGCAGACCGACGCCGGGACGCATAACGACCCCTCGTGAGCAAAAACCAGGCGGAAATCGTCGACGTGGACGCCCCTCCCCGGCCTCCTTCTCGTCCCCTTCAGACCAGCTCCGGTCCCCGCCATAGCTAGCGATTTCCACAATGGATTTATCGGCGCCGGGTATGGAATCGGAGTAATCAGAATTGTCTAAAGGGCAGCGACGACTGGCAGCGAACATGTTCACTGACATGGCCGGCTAGGAGTCGGAGGGCGACATCCACGGGGACGCTGCGAGGCCTTTGCAGCAGCCCTGCCTCAGGTTAGGAAGGCAATCAGAAGACAGACCCGCGATGATATTCGTCGTAACATCGCAGCCATACTACTTAGACGGCATAACGAGAGTACCAATCGGAGTCAGGGGTACCGCGTCTACCTCTAGGTAGCTCACGAAGTGCTGCCCACCCACCGTCTCATTGAGCACAACGGTGTATAGTCCCCGGTCGGCCTTCGGAGCTGAGTGGCCATCGACCGTGAGGACGAGGTAGTACGGGTTGTATGGCTGAAGGACA
Source organism: uncultured Nitrosopumilales archaeon (assembly GCA_964486265.1). Lineage (GTDB taxonomy): Archaea > Thermoproteota > Nitrososphaeria > Nitrososphaerales > Gagatemarchaeaceae > Gagatemarchaeum. The sequence goes on from CAZAMW010000209.1 coordinate 2,773, forward strand.
AAGCTGAAACTTGATGACGAAGAGTTGTAGGTGACATTGTCGGTCTCGTATTGAGGTACACCACTGAACGTGACCCCCGGACCGAGAGTCGTGGTCGTAGCTACCGTTGAGCCATTGCCGAAGACGATGCGCTGGGCAGGATAGCTCACGTTTAGCCAAGTTGGGAGGGGGACTACCGAGCCGTTCTGTTCCAGCATCCCTTCAATGGACACGGTAACGGGAAGCGACGAAGGAGCCGAAGCTGTACCGGGGTCGTAGAGCAGACCTACGATGTCTGGGATACCGTCTCTAGAGAGGCGTATTGGCCCCGTCCCACCGACTACATTCGGGTTCATGGATCCCTCAATTGGA
>CAZAMW010000210.1:0-3113 GCA_964486265.1 uncultured Nitrosopumilales archaeon
GCACCCTAGATAAGCGTTTAACGAACGCTAGTTAGGGTAAAGAGTCTGCCGAGATTCTGACCACGGAAAACGGTTACAACCAGCCGTAAGCAACACGACCAAGTCCATCCGATTGACCCCCTCATCGTAGCTTCTGCCTCACCGCCGTCAACTTTCGCACAGCCTGAGTGCTTAGAGCCTCCAGCGGTACGGGAGCTGTACCTCAACGGTATGATTCGACCCCTTGGCCGAAACCAACGAGAAGAGTACACGTCCCGGAGGCGTGGCAGATGCTGAACTGTACATCGGTGTTGATATACGGGAGGGAGTCATAGTCAATAGTTAATTACCATAATGGGGCACGCGTCCGATAGTTTGCCAGATGCAAGAACGTACTGGGCCGCCAACATACCCTGGTCGTTCAGCGACCTGAAGGAAAAGCCCTCCTACGAGACCAGGAGAGAGATGCGTTACAATCTGCAGGACTACATGGCGTCTACAATCCCGTTCAAGGGCTACTCAGGCAAGAGTGTGCTCGAGATCGGGTGTGGCGCTGGCTTGGACTCCGCCGAGTTTGCTCGGAACGGCGCGCGGGTCACGGCGATCGACTTCACGGATACCGCGGTCAAGGAGACACTCTCCACCTTCGGTGAAGCAAAGGTCTCGGGCACCGTCCTCCAGATGGATGCACGCGCGCTTGTTTTCGAGCCGAGGTCGTTCGACCTAGTCTATTCCTTCGGCGTCCTGCATCACATCCCCGAGTACAGGACTGCTCTGTCTGAAGTGCGCAGGGTGCTGAAGGACGATGGAAGCTTCATCGGGATGTTCTACAACAGGGACTCTCTGCTCTGGAGTTACTCCATCGAGCATCTCGGACTGAGTATAGAGAGGGTGCCCGGAGTCCCCTTCGCCGAACCCTACTCAAAGGCAGAACTTCAGTCTCTCCTTTCCGATTTCTTCCGTGAAGTTACAATCACGACTCACTTCAATGTGATTGATACTCCGACAGAAAGAAAGGTCAGGACCGGAATCGATGACAGGTTCGGGGTTGGCTGGCACCACATCGCCAATTGTAAGAAATAAGCTAGCGATGGTTTAGCTCCTTTCGCGAGCCGCTTCTCGTCCTTGTCGTAGCGGAGCCTCTTCGCGGTCCGGAACCTGACCTCCTCCTTGAGCCCTGCCGTGGCGCCCCTGGAGGGGAAGAAGTGCATGAGCACCCTCTTGCTTGAGGGACGGTACCGCCTGGAAGTGGAAGGAGATGAAGCCGAATCCATCCACCTCGCTTGCTATCCTCGACTTCGGTGTTGAGTCTCAGACCCAGCTCCGACAAAAGACCCTCGGAGGCATCCATGATGAGTTGGGCCCCGCCACGGTCTGTGAGTAGACCGCGTCGTCGGCGTATCGAGCCATCTGCGCGTTGCATGGTCTGACAGCGTCCATCCGAAGTTCGGTCCGCCACGTGCCGAGCCCGTGCATGCAGGCGCTAGCTAGCTGCCGCGAGGAGGGAGCCTTTCGACCCCTCCCCTACCACACAAGGACCGCGTCTACCAACCACGCGGCCAGCCTGCACCGCTACTCCGTATCAATCTGCCTCTACGACGTTAGATGACCTGTAAATGGGCAAGGTAATTAATCGCCACATCTCCTCATCCGTGCGTTGAAGGCAAAACTTGGTTCGGCGGCGATTCTCGAGGTCGCTGGTAAGCTGTTCGCTGAGAAGGGGTACGCCAACGTCTCGATTAGGGATGTCTGCAGGGAGGCGAAGACCACGCCCCCGATGATCTACTACTACTTCAAGGACAAGCGCCGGCTGTTCGAGGCCGCCGTCAACCACCGGGTAACCATGCAGGAGTTCATCAGACTCCTTCGTGACAGGACAACGACGACCAGCGCCAAGGAGAACGTCGAGAGATTCGTCGACGTCTATCTCTCATCATTCCCCACCGAGGCGTTCCAACCCGGGCTGTACATGGTAGAGACGGCCGAGCTTGACCGCTCTAGCGCCGAGAAGATCAGCGAAGAGCTCGACGAGGTAAGGAAGGTCGCCATCTCACTCCTCAAGAGAGGCATCGCGAGGGGCGCGTTCAGGAAGACCGACCCGGAGAGCGCCGCCGACTGCCTCATAGGGATGCTGAACCACGTGGTCTTCCAGCGCTTTCACTTCTCGCGTGCAGGGGACGTAGGCAAGTCGAAGGCCGCTATAGTCGACTTTTTCCTTCGGGCCATGGCGGCCTGAACGAGAACCCCGACGCCGGTTGCTGGGTTCTACCAGAACGGCCGCGTCTCAATGAACTTGAGCTTCGCTTCCAGCAGCTCCTTGTAGAAGCTCTCCTCGTCCTCCTCCATCCTCGCCAGTATCCTCGCCGCCGTCTGTGGCCCGATGCCGTAGACCGCCTGCGCGATGACGCCGCGCCTGCCGTATGAGAGCACGAGGTCCGCGGACCTCCTGGCCTTTGCGAGCTCCGACACCTCGTCCTCCGTGAGCTCTTCCTTCGCTAGCTTGCGCTTGGCCAGCTTGGAGACCTGGGTCGAGGTCCAGAAGCTGGGAGCGAGCAAACCCGAGGCGCAAGCCGAGCAGCGGGGCTCCTCGGCCATCTCTCCTATCGTCCTGAAACCCTGGGGCTTTCCGCACTTCATGCACACGAGCTCCACCGAAGCGCCATAGATGCTTAGCTTCATCTTCTCGATCGTTGTCTTGGCCAGCGAGTCCGGGGCAATCAGCTCTGGCACGTCGAGGTACTTGTAGAGTATGTGGTACGCTATAGGCGTCGGCTTCTCCTCGGACAGGAAGGTCTCGACCCTCACACCCCCCGAGGCGACGGCGAGGAGCAGCTCCTTCGCCCTCCGCATGTCCAGCAGGTCCCTCCCCGTCTCCTGGAGCGCCTCCTCGAAGACCGGGGTGTTCTCGAACCTGGTCGGGAGGGAGCAAAGGTTCGGATGGGCGATGTACTGGCCCCTCTTCAGGGCACCGAACCGCTCGGCTATCTGCTTCACCCTGCCCGGGAACGGGAAGTTCCTCTGCGCCGCGACCGCATAGGTCCTCTCGAACTCCTCCGGCGTCATGCTGAAGAGCTCCCTCGCGAGCCCCTTCAAGTCGATGTCGGCCGAGTCCGTCGTCAGCTCGACCATTATCC
>CAZAMW010000211.1:0-3091 GCA_964486265.1 uncultured Nitrosopumilales archaeon
GGCATCGCAGACCAAGCGGGGAGGATAAAGGAGGCTACAGGGCTGATGCTGCCTGACGCCATCATCGTCGCTTCGGCCGTGAAAGGCGAAGCGGAGTGTCTTATCACTAACGACGAGTCCCTCAAGAAGGCAGCGGAATTCATCAAGGTCGTTACCTCAAGGGAATTCGTCGGTGAAAAGTAGAAGCAGCCGCACGTAGGGTTCCTCGCGCCTCCGCCGGGATTGGCCGATAGGTAGTGGACGGGCTGAACTGGTAGCTGAAGCTTCCAGGGTGAGTACCTGCCTAGTCCAAGAGGTCTAGGAATTGATAGTCTGTAAGCCCGGCCTCGCTGATTATCGCCCGCAGGGTTCCGCGAGGTATCTCGTCGTAGTTCGGCACAGCGATTCTACGATGGGGAGGGTTGGCGCGTCGCAGAACAATGTGACTGCCTCTCTGGTGGTCGAAGGCATAGCCAACTTTCGAAAGTGCCTTGATTATTTCCTTGCCAGATATGATCGGAAGCTTCCTAGGCATTCATTTCAACTGTCACGATTTCCTCGCTGATCGGCGGCGGGATCGGCTCGTTGTGCTTCTGCAGGCTCTCGATATAGGCCTGGATGGCCTCCTTGATGTTATCCAACGCCTCGCTTCTGGTGGAGCCACAAGAGATGCAGCCCGGAAGATCAGGAACGATCGCGGTGAACTTGCCGTCGTCGTCTTTCTCGATGAGCGTTCTATACCTTAGTTTGAGCTTGCGAGCTGCCATATCCCAGCAAGATACAACGTGTGGGGCGAATATAACCGTCATGGCAGCAAGTCGAGAGGGGAGTTTCGCTGTGTATAGGGTTCATTGCGCCTACGCCGGGACGTAGGCCGATAGGTAGCGGACGGGCGGAATTGGTCGCCGAAGAAAGACAAATTAGAGGCCCGCCGTAGGAACGCCCGACCGGACGTGTCGACTGACGCCGAGCTGAAGCAGGAGATAGTCCAGATGAAGAGGCGGATTTCCTCCCTGGAGAAGGCTCTCGACTCTATGATGACAAAGGACGACCTAAACGCGATCGAAGAAGCGCACCGGGACCTCGCTCACGGCCGGACAGTTCCACTCTCCTCAGTCAAGAAGAAGAGCTCTTGACGTACGAGGTCAGGCTCTCGAAGCGAGCTCTGCGGGAACTCCTCGCGCTCCAGCAACCGACGCGCTCCAGGATCGTCGAAAGGCTTGAGCAGCTCAAAGGCGACCCGTTACCTCGAGGGGTCGCCAAGCTTCAGGGGCGGCAGGATCTCTATCGAGTGAGGGTCGGCGACTATCGGATCCTCTACGAGGTGCTCAGGGATGAAGGGCTCGTGTTGGTCGAAAAGGTCGACCATCGCGGGAACGTCTATGGCCCATAACTGGAGCCCAGGGCGACTTCCGTGCATGGGGTTCATTGTGCATCTGCGGGGCATCTTCACTCGCACGTCGCCCTAAAGTCAATCTTTTCTCTATGATTTCTCGTGCTCCCCACAGGCGTTCCCCAGCTGCCCAGGCATCTCCGCCGTCCAGGTCCTCCAGCGCCCACCTTATCCTCTCATACACCCTGCCCCTATCATCAGAGGTCAGGCTCCCACCCTCATTCGGTTCGCGTCTCAAGCGGGGGACGTCTTGTAGCTTTCTGATTCCGCCGGCCTTCGGTCCATCTTTTCCATCAGCTGTTTCTCGTATGACCTGATCTCCCGGATTCGCTCGTTCAGGCGCCTGGAGAAGAGGTAGTTCGCAACGCCGACGTACAGCCACGCGGCCCCGAGCGCGATCAGGAAGACCTCGGTCGCGACGAGCGTCGGATTCAGCAGGTCCACAGTCTGGTACCTGCTCGAGCTTGACACCAGAGGAAGGACGATCTGGGAGAAGTACGCAATGCAGAGCAGGAAGGCCACCGCGATGGTGACGACCGACAGGACGCGGATCTTCCCACGGCCGGCCTCCAGCTGCTGCATGAGCTCCTCGTGGGCGTCGATGGCCATAACCCCCACGGACTTTTCATCTGGGGAGGAGGTCATGTGGAGGGCTACTCTTGAAACGCGTTGCGCTCGTTAAAACCGTTGCTCATCTGCGATGAGTCCTTTTTAGACGCGCACCATCCCCAGCTTCAGCAGCACCTGAGTGAAGTCCCTCTGGACGCCCAGCCCCTCGGGCGTGATCGCAAACAGCTCCCTGCCCTCCTCGGCCCTCCTCTCGACCAGCCTGCTGGACTCGAGCCTCGCGACGAACCTCACGAGGTTGTCGTAGCTGAGGTTGCACGTCTGGGCCAGCCTCGTCGGCGCCTTCGGGCCGTACACGAGCGCGGTGAGTATGTCAAGGAGGATGACGACGTCCGGCCGCCTCTTCGGCAACGGGGCGTGGAGCGCGCCCTGAATAGATAAACGAGGCGAGGGCTCCGCGGTGCGTATCTAAAGATTGCTCATCAGGCCTGCTCATCTCAGATGAGCAACCGCATTTAGTCTTGCCGCGTCCGCTCTGAGCATGAAACCTGGGCAAGACGGGCCTGGAGGGGTGGCTGACGGCGATGGGACCAGTTCTTCTTAGCTTCCTAGAGGCGGCCGTCTTCTTCGGCTGCATTTCCCTCCTGGTGATGGGCGCGAACAAGCGCTCTTCCCGTGCGAGACTCTCAGTGTTCGAGAGCCGGCTGCTGCTCATGAGCGCCTTGATGGGAGGCCTCTGGGGAATCCTGCTTGGCAGCCGCCTGTTCGGGCACAGGGTCTCACTTGCCCCCTTCTGGCTCCTCGTCTTCGTGTGCGCCACAATCTGGGCATTCGGGTTGACCACTGCGGTCGTTGCCTGAGGAGACCTTCAACTTGGGTACTGTCACCACCCTGCTCAAGCTCGCAGTCTCCGTCGTAGTGCTGGTTACGAGCTTCATCGCCGTTGCGCTCATCCTACAGCTCGCGACGGTCGGCCCGCCTGCCGCTTCCGCCAACTCCGTCGTGGAAGACCTGGGAGCCTTGCTGACCGTTTTCGCGTGTGCCTTCGTTGGGATTCTCTTCACCATCCCAGCCCTGCTTTCGATGTTCGGACACGCCGGCGCCTGGGTGAGCCAAGTAGCGGTGAGGGTCTGGAAGCACCTCTCCCTCGCT
>CAZAMW010000212.1:0-3051 GCA_964486265.1 uncultured Nitrosopumilales archaeon
CATGTATCTCCAGAGTATGGGAAGCGTTCTCGACCTGATACGCTTCCTCAAATCGAATCCAGACTGGCTCGTCCTCCTCAACCTCAGGAAGAGGATCGACGGGGCGATGACCTACAAGATTCCGGACAGGACGACGTTCTACAAGTTCGCCGAGAGACTGGGACCAGACAAGATCATCGAGACCTTCGCAGTCATGGTCGTCAGGCTGATGCAGGCAGGCATGATCACGGGTGAGAAGGTCTCCATCGACTCCTCGATCATCTGGGCGTGGTTCAAGGACTGCAAGTACGCGAACACGCCCAACCACGACAACAGGTGATGCAAGGACCACAGAGCGAGGGACAAGGACGCATCATGGACCTGGGACCACCACCGTGAGACGTTCGTGTTTGGATACAAGGTGCGCATAGCCATCGACTCGCTCTCAGGCCTCCCGATGATGCTCACAGTCACGAAGACTAGATACGGCGACGGCGGGGCCGTGCCCTGGTTCGTGAGGATGATCACGAAGAGATTGCGCCTCCAGGAATGGGCGTACCGCCGGAGGACATCGCGATTGCAAGGATGCTGTACTGACCAGTCGGGCTCTCCGACAGGGTAGCCGTTACTGTCGTCGGGCTGACCACCGTCGACGTGGTCGTCGCAGTAGACGTCACCGTGGAGGTAAGGGTGGTGGGCACTACCTCAGTCTGTGTGTTCGTCTGAGTGATTGTGGTCGTGGGACCGTTCGCAACAGTTGTCGTGTAAGTGGTCGTCGGGCCAGTGTATACGGTCGACGACTGTGTGACGACTTCATAGCTCGTAGAAGTGACGGTGTTGGTCTCCGTCACGGTCAGACCCGGGATATAACTAGCGTAGGTGCTAGTCGCGGTGACCTGCTCCTCAATGTACTTGCAGTGAGCTACTCCTTTTCACGATCCTTGTGTTGGATTGTCCTACATTGAGCAAGTCTCGATTCCTCAGGGGTGGTTTGTAGGCTTTCTCTGTCCTGCTCACGTCTTGGAATGCGTCCTTCGTATGTGATGTCGGCAGCGAAATGTATGCGCATCTCCAACGAGTCTCCCTCTATCTTCCGGCATTCAGCCATTTGGTAGGATGACGAGTCTGAAGGACGGGCGGAATTTCAGCCAGGACGCGTCGAGGGAGCAGTGCGGATCGCTAGAACTGCATCCCATTCCGCATGTCACAACGTGCGGAATATCGCGTGTCGAGCGTCATCTAGGAAGTTCCAATTCAACTGGAGTCGAAGTTTCCATCGGGCTGGAACTCGCTAAGTCTATATCGTCGTCCGGGCCCGGACGGTAAGATGGTCAACATCGGCGAGATGAAGGGGCTCTTTGACATCACCGGAAAGGTAGGCGTTGTCACCGGTGCTGGCTCAGGTATTGGTCAGGCGATCGCCTACGCCTTCGCGGCCCACGGAGGGAAGGTCGTCGCGAGCGACAAGAACGGCGAGACGCTCGACAGGACGGTGAGAGAGATTAGGGCGAGCGGGAACAGCGCAATCGGCGTGGAGGCCGACTGCACCGTGGTCGAGGAGGTCAGGCGGCTCAGGGAGGAGGCGCTCGGGGCTTTCGGAAGGATAGACGCCCTCTATGCGGTCCCCGGGATCAACGTCAGAAAGAGGATAGCAGACTATGGTTACGACGAGTTCGACAGGGTGGTCCAGGTCAACCTCAAGGGGACGTTCATACTCATCAAGGAGATCGGCGGAGCGATTGCGAAGAACGGCGACGGCGGCTCGGTGGTCGTGATGTCCTCCATCAGGGGTTCCGTCATCGAGCCGGGCCAGGCGGCCTACGCGGCCACCAAAGCCGGAGTCGCGCTGCTCGCAAGGGTCCAGGCCGCGGAGCTGGCCGACAGGAATGTGAGAGTCAACGCGCTGGCTCCCGGCTACGTCGACACCCCTCTTGTGGCGAGAATCAAGAACGACCCCGAATGGTATCGGCAGAGTACGCAGAGGAACGCCCTGAAGAGGTGGGCCTCTCCGAAGGAGATCGCAGGCCCCGCGATATTTCTGGCGTCGCCAGCCGCATCGTACATTACCGGGACGGTCCTGTACGTAGACGGAGGGTGGACGGCGGTGGACGGGAGATACGACCCCAAGCTCTGAAGCAAGGAAAGCTACGGAACCTCGTGGTCTAGTCGGCGATTATTCAGCCCAGTTAAACTGAGGAGGTCGTCCGTCACCGGACCCTGCGTGGACCTCTATCGTCTATAGGACAACATCGTGCCTGTCAATAGCTCCATGGTGTCCTTCTTCATCCTGACAAGCAGGGCTGTAGGAGGCGTCGGAAAGAAACTTTCAGTCCTGTGAACGGACGACGTTGTACGGCGACGTGTCGAGCACGTCGTAGAGCTTGCGGGGGATCAGGATGAAGGTCGGGAGCCCCGCCACCAGGATCAGACCCGAGGCCACGTCGGCGAGCACGGCCTGGAGCTGAGCGAACGCTGCGGGAGTCGTGCCGAAATAGACACAGAGCCCGAGCGCGTACCCCAACGTCGGTATCCATCCATAGAGTGTGGACCAGGTGTCCACGACTGCGTACCCGTCGATGCCCTGGCTGTAGAACACGCCTATCTCGTACTTCAGAGACTCCTCGCTCGCGCTGACCAGGGCGTACATACCGAGCGCAACAAAGAGCGCCGGCATCAGTGCCATGATGACCAGGATCACCGAGGGGATGAGGCCGGGCAAAGCCTCCGCCGAGACTGCGGCGGCGGTGTAGGAGGCGTACTCGAGGAAGCTCGAGACGTAGCCGCCGAAGGCCATCGCGACGAAGCAGATCGCGACCGTGGGTGCGTGGCCGTAGAGCTCCGTCAGGAAAAGGCCCCTGACCTTCAGCCTATCCAATTCGGCCCCTCCTTTCCCTGAACCCGCGTTCTCCGAACATCCGGACGGTCAGAAAAACGACCCAGCCTGCAAGGAGCGTGGCGAAGCAGACAGCAAGGTCAAGGGGTATCTGTGCGTTGAGGCTAAAGAGTAGATCGCCGGCCACGGCGGCCGCAGCGGCCGCCGCCAGCCAAGCAAGCGGTCGGACGGGATGATAC
>CAZAMW010000213.1:0-3030 GCA_964486265.1 uncultured Nitrosopumilales archaeon
TACTACCGCGTCCGGTACGAGGGTGCGCTCGGGACGGCGCTCCACAACCGCATCGAGAGGCTGGAGGAGGCCGACCGCTGGGGGATCGTTCAGGACACGTACGCCTCGCTCCTCGCCGGGACCCTCTCCCCCCTGGCGATATTCATGTGCTCGCTCGTGGTCGTCTGGATCCCGACCCACATCTGGTCTCTCGCGATAAAGACGCGCGCGGACTACAAGGAGGCGGGAGTACCGATGCTCCCCGTGATCGTCAGCATGAAGGTAGCGACGGCCTGCATAGCCATCACCAGCAGCCTCCTCGCCGTCTTCTCGTTGTCGATCCTCTTCGTAACGGCCGTCAGTCCGATCTACACGGTGTCGGCGATAGCTTGCGGCGCTCTGCTCCTCGGGTACAGCTTGAAGCTGGCGGTCGACAAGACCGAGAAGACCGCGTGGACCCTCTTCAAGATCACGAGTCCGTACCTCACGATCATCTTCACGGTACTGATTCTGAACTTCTGGGTCTAGCTACTCCTGCTTGTGGACCATCGCGAGCTCCTTCACGTAGAAGTACTCGTCGATCCTCAGAAGCAGCGAGGCTACCTCGAACGCTCGGGCCACAACGGTCTTCGCCGTGTAGACTAGCTCTCTGACGTCGGCTTCGTCCATGTCCCTGCAGCCACCCTCGGCCACCCCCATCCCGTGCATCCCCTTCGCATGGTAGCTTCTGAGAAGAGGAAGGACCACGGACCAGCGAAGACCATAGTTACGGATGAGGCTTATCGCAACCTGCTCGAGCGCGTTCGCGAAGGATTCTATCGCCACCTGCTCCTTGCCCTCGAACTCCGGGGCGTAGGACCTGAGCCTTGTGGCCATCTGCATGTAGAGAGCGGCTCCCCCAGTCACGGTCCGGGGGTCCTTGGCGGCGTTGCGCATGAGCCTTATGACGTTCTTCACAACGCGCTCCGTCTCCTTGACATCCTCGAGGGAGCTGCCCCTCAGAAGTATGGTCGACCCCCTGTCGGCCTCCACGGCGAAGTAGTCTATCGTGTCTATCTTCTCTACCCGCACCGTGCGGGCAAAACCCAGGTCCTTTTCGCTCAGGTTCTTCACGTCTCCGACGGCGGTGGCTCCGATGGCCTCCGCGACCTCGTCTATCGCAGACTGGTCGAGAATCTCGAACGCCAAGATGCCGCGCCTCGCCATTTCGTCGCCGACCTGTTCGATGATCTTCGCCCTGCAGAGGACGACTTTTGCGCCGGCCCTCTCGACCGCGTCAACCAGCGCGTCGTTCATCCGTCTTTCCTCGGCCTTGAAGCGCTTCATCTTGTCAGCCTCGTCTATCTCCAGCTTGATGTTGAACGGGCCTGTCCCCTTCTTGAGCAGCTCCAGCGGCTTGTTGTCCATGCTCTTGTAGACGACGGCGACCTTCACGTCGTGAAGCTCGTCAGGCATCGATGCGTTCAGCTTCACCTTCCTCACCATCACTCCTCTCACCAGGCGACTGTCGGAGATCGCCCCTCCGCTCCTGGTCAGGATTCCTATCCGCTTCAGGTCTACGCCGCCCTGGGCGGCTGCCCTGTCGCACGCCTCCATCACAGCCTCCCTGAGCTTCGGCGTCAGCAGCCCGCGGCCGCAGTCGGCGACGTCCAGTATCTGCTTCCTCGAGTCGCCCTGCACCCTGGCGTTCTTCTCTATTGTCGCCAGAGCTTCTTTAGCTGCTATCCGGTAACCCTTGACTATCACGTTTGGATGGACCTTCTTGTCCATCAGGGCCTCCGACTCCCGCAGGATGGCCGATATGATGACGACCATCGTCGAGACGCCGTCTCCGGCTTGTTCCCTCTGGATCTTCGCGGCCTCGGCGAGGGTCTTTACGGCCGGATACTGCACTTCCAGCTCCTTGAGTATCTCGACAGCGTCCTTGGTCACCTTGATGACCCTCTCGGGTCCTCTGTTGAACGTGACCATCTTGTAGGCGCCCCTCGGACCGAGCACACCCTCAACCTTCCCCGCCGATATGGCGGCGAGCCCGAGGTTCTGCCTCCAGGCGCGCTTGCCTGTCAGCTTCCCCCAGTTCGGAGAGAGGAGATGCTTGAGGTTTGCTGAAGTCTGCGACATCTTAGCGCACCCGACTTTCTGACCTGTATGCAGCGCGTCGAAGCGAAATGGGCATCTGGATTGGCAGCACCCCTGCTTTCGGAGAGATATTACCTCTTCTGTACTCGCGGTACCACACAAAATCACAGAGACGAAACTACTGGACTCAGAGTCCGCAAACCCTTAAAACAAGTGTACCGTCGGGGGTGGCGAATTCAAAGCAATGAAACTCGAACAAAGGAGGAGCGGTATTGGTACGGGTGCGGTAATTGCAGCAGTGATCGTAGTGATACTGATCGCCGCCGCGGCGTACCTCATCTTCGTGCCCAGCACCTCTCCTTCGACTACTAGTAGCACGTCAAGCACAACCGCTACATCTTCAACCACCACCACTTCCACCACAATCACGACCTCCCCTCCTGGAGCAGTGACGGTCATCATGCCACAGGGCGCAGGACTCAACCAGAGTCTGAACTTCCAGCCATCGGCGATCACGGTCGTGGTAGGTGTTAACAACACCGTTGTCTTCAAGGATGAAGACACCAGCGCTCCGCACAACGTGTGGTTCTCGAGCATCCCGGCTGGAGCCGCCAACCCCAACACCGCTGCGGGCCAAAACGCATACTATGCGCTCAGCAACGGACAGACCGTGACCTACACGCTCACAACTCCTGGGACATACGACTACAACTGCCAGTTCCACCCCGCATGGATGAAGGGAACGATCACTGTAGTAGCCAGCAGCACAACCTCCACGACCAGCAGCACAACGAGCACTACCAGTACCACTAGCAGCACAACCTCCACGACCAGCAGCACAACGAGCACTACCACCAGCAGTGTCAGTGCCGCCGCCGTGACGGTGGTAATGCCGCAGGGCGCTGGCTCAGGGCTGAACTTCTCACCATCCAAGATAACGGTGGTGGTAGGCGTCAACAGCACGGTCGACTT
>CAZAMW010000214.1:0-2095 GCA_964486265.1 uncultured Nitrosopumilales archaeon
GCGCCCTCTCAAGGAGAAGCACAGGGAGTCGACCGGGTTCGAGCCCCAGAGCCTGGAGCTGGAGGCGATTCGAGCCGTCGCGAAAGAGGCGACCTTCTCGGATGTCGCGCACGGGAGCCTCAGGTTCGACCACGTCGCTTGCGTCGCCTGCGGGACCTGCGGCGAGATCGGTCCCAGGGACACGGTCAGCTTCGGGCCCGAGCACGACGGGCACGGAGTTCGTTACCGGTACGGGTAGCCTAGATTCCGTGGGAAAGATAGTCCATCCTTCCGCCGTCCACAACCAGCGTCTGTCCCGTGGCGAAGCTTGACTCCTCGGTTGCGAAGAACAGGATGGCGTCGGCTATCTCCTCGGGCCTGCCGATGCGGTTCAGCATCGTGCGCGTCGACACTTCGGCGACTGCAGCCTCGAACTGAGGACGGGTCTTTCCCCTCGCGGGCATCTCTGTGTCTGTATAACCCGGCGCCACGCAGTTGACGTTCACGTTCCGTCCTCTGAACTCGAACGCGAACCTCTTGGTAAGGAGCATCACGGCGGCCTTGGTTATGCCGTAGGCTGTGTTGCCCCTGTACGAGTTGCCGAGCCCGGCGTTCGAAGCGACGTTGACTATCTTCCCTCCACCGTTGTTCAACATCCCCTTGGCCACCTCCCTCGTACAGTAGATCGTCCCCTTGACGTTGATACCGAACATGTCGTCGAGGGCCTTGTCGGTCATCGTCATCAAGTCAGCGGGGAGCAAGATTCCCGCGTTGTTCACCAAAATGTCTATCCTCCCGAACTGCGAGACGCTCCGTCGCACCATCTCCGCGACCTCTGCCTCCCGGGAGATGTCGGCCCTGAGCGCGGTCGCCTGCCCGCCCATCGAGCGGACTTCGTCTACGACCTTGTTGGCTTCAGCCTCGCCGTTGACGTAGTTCACGCACACCTTAGCGCCCTCCCTTGCGAAGAGCATCGCCGTCGCCTTTCCGATGCCTCGTGAACCCCCGGTTATCAGTGCGACCTTGCCTTCTAATCTACCCGCCATGAACATCGGCCGGCGCGTCCACCGTTATTTATCGTGTCCCATTTTGCCCGTCTTATTCGCACAAGATTCAATTACGAAATCACAAAAGACCCGGCCCTTGACGCCGGCGAGGTATCTCGTCCCCTACATCCTCATCACGGCTTTCGCCTACGTCTTCGCGAAGGATGGCCTCACGTATGCCTCGCCCTTCGTCTACGGCTCGCTGACTTCGCTCGTCACGTTCATCGCCCTGTTCGCGCTGGCGAAGGGCAGACTGATCGCCAACAGAGACACCTTGCTCTTCGGGGTCTTCTACTGGCTGAGCGGAGCAACCTGGCTCCTCGGCCTGGACCTCATCTCGTCCTCACAGTCCGCGATCCTCTCCTTCACGATGCCCCTCTTCGCCATACCACTCTCGGTTTACCTTCTCGGTGAGAAGGCCTCGAGGGTCGAGGCGTACGGAGCCCTGACCGGCTTCGCGGGAATAGTCCTCTACAACCTGCCGCTCCTCGGAGGGACGGTCACCCTCATCGGGGCGAGCCTGACGCTGGTCGACGCTTTCTTCTGGGCGCTCTTCTCGGTGTACATGAGGCGGCTGAGGGTCCAGGACTCGGGACAGACGCTCGTCACCGCGTCGTTTATGGGCTTCATCTTCTACGGTGCGTTCTCTCTTGCGGACTTCAGCGTCCGGCCGACTCTCGAGCTCGCGGCCGACGTCGCGTACAACGGCGCGATAGGGGGCGCCCTGAGCATCTTCCTCTGGATGGCGCTCACCAGGACCGAGAAGCTTGCGAGGCTGACCACGCTCATCTTCATCTCTCCGATCGTGACTCTTGTCTACGGGGTCGCGACGACCCGGGTCATCCCCGACTATCTGACCCTCGGCGGCGTGGCCCTGATCTTCGTGGGAATCTATGCGACCAGCATCCTTGCAGCGAGGGCCGAGATGCCAAGGCTCCCGTTGGACGCGCCGCAGCCGCTCGCAGAACACGATTCTTAAGACACCTCCCCGACGGACTGGGAGGGACCATGCAGGACTATGACATCGTCGTGGTCGGAGCCGGCATTCTCGGCATATCCTCGGCCTATCA
>CAZAMW010000214.1:2105-3014 GCA_964486265.1 uncultured Nitrosopumilales archaeon
TATCACCTCAAGGCGAACAATCCCGGCAAGACCGTCCTCGTCGTCGAGATGCTGGGCGACGTGGGACAGGGGAACACCGGCAGGAGCAACGCGATGTTCAGGAACATGTTCACCTCGAAGGAGAACAGGGAGCTCGCCGACTCGGCGATCGACTTCTACTCCCACGTCCAGCGCGACCTGAAGCGCGACGTGGGGGTCGACAAGATCGGCTATCTCTGGCTCATGAGCGAGAAGCAGCTCTCCGCTTCGGAGCGCCATCTCAGGAGGATGGAGAACAGCGGAGTGGAGGTGAAGCGGATGGGCGAGTCGGAGCTGAAGAGCCGCATCCCGGGAATTGAGACCAGCCAGGACTCCGACGAGGCGAGGTTGATGTCCCTCGAGGACGTCACCGCGGGCCTCTTCGGACCGAAGTGCGGTCGCCTTGCGCCGGACCGGCTGGCGAGTTTCTACAGGGATGGATTCGTCGCTATGGGAGGCATGATGCTCTTCAACAGGCAGGTGACGAGACTGCTCATCAGGCCCAGGGAGAGCACCGGCTTCGACGGAGAACCATTCGTCTGGCAGGAGTCGGGAGTCTCAGGGGTGGAGCTCGCCGACGGAGAGACCATCGCCGCCGGGACGGTCGTGGTAGCCTGCGGAGCCTGGAACAACGAGCTGCTCGACCCGATAGGCATCGACGGCCATGCGAAGGCGAAAAAGAGACAACTCTTTGCGGTCCCCGTCGGGAGCGACGCGTCGCTCAAGGAGCTGCTCTTCGCGAAGGGGTTCAACGAATCAGGGACGCTCCCCTTCCTGATCCTGCCCAAGTCGGGACTCTTTGTGAAGCCGGTGAAGGAGAGCAACGAGTGCTGGGTCGGCTGCGAGGACGAGTTCAACCGTCCGTTCATAAGCTAGCCCGAGCACGACCTC
>CAZAMW010000215.1:0-3004 GCA_964486265.1 uncultured Nitrosopumilales archaeon
CCAGCTTCGAAAGACTCCTGGGCGATGATTGGCCACCCTGGCAGAGCAGACCCGCGATTCGCTGGCAAGCAGTATCCATGCTCGGATGGACTAAATCGGACTAAAATAGAAGTTTCGAAATGAGTCCATACAAACGAAACGATAAAAGCGGGATGCCCCTTATCGAACTAATCAGGATGAACTCCTTTGATTGCTTCCCTTAGTGGTTATCTTCCGGGATATTTCTTCTATGTCTGCGAGATCCTGGTACCAGGGATTGGTTTCGGAGAGTTATTGAATGTCTGGCGCAACGGCTCTGGAATCCTCGAGAGAGTCGCCTATGCGGTTGGAATAGGTCTCTCGGTCGACACTCTGGTACTGATGCTCCGAACGTCTGGTTTGTCCGTCTTCGGTATTCAGCTTAGGGGCATTGATCAGCAGAGCATCGACTTCATCGTCGGCTTGGGGTTGCTTGCGCTTGCAGTCTCGATTCTTTTTCGCAGAAGATTCGTCTTCCCCGCGATGCCGAGGATGGTCGACTACGCGCTCTTCGTCATCGTGCTCATCCAGGCGGTGATGATCGTGGCGTTCTTCCAGAAGTATCCGATCTTTCCCGAATACCAGAGCCCTGATTTCGGAAACCACGTCCTGACTGCGGAGCAGCTTGCTTCAGGCTTGATCACCTCGATACCCGCAGGAATCCTCTATTACGGCATTCATTTCCAGCTTGCATCGTCGCTTGTCCTAGTCGGCGGAAACCCTCTCGTCACAGTACAGCGCACCATGGGTCTGCTTGTCGTACTATCGCCTCTCCTCATCTACCTTGCGGCATCGCGGTTGTTTTCCAGCGCGAGCGCGGGCCTCGTCGCTTCGGCACTTTACACCCTCTCTGGGACGGTATGGTTTGTAAGTGTCTTCGACGTAGGGCTTTATGCAAATTTCTTTGGATTCCTCATAGCACTTTTCTTGTTGGTCGCGACGCAAGACCTTTTCGGCAACATAAGGTCGCGTTCCTTCTGGACAATTTTCATAATTGCAATTTTCGCTGCCTACTTCTCGCACTACACCATAGTCACGCTATTCCCCGCATTTCTTGGGGTTCCTCTTGTACAATTTGTCAGAAACCGTGCAGATCTCAAACGCTTCCTGATCCCGCCTGTCGTAGCAGCAGCTCCAGGCGCGCTCGCTGCCGTGGCATCGCCGACGCTTATTCCGCATATGCTCTCGCTCGCCGTTGCGGGCGGAGGCTCACTGGTAGGGACCACAGCGGTTTCTTCGGCGCTTGCGTCGATTCCCTCGGTAGGATACCTGGCCCTTATCGTATATGATGACGTCGCTTTCATCTTCCTGCTGCTGTTTGCCGGCGTCTACGTCTACAGAGCGCTATCCGGGAAAAATGCAATTCTGTTCGTGCCGCTTTTTTGGTTCATAGCCTTGCTGGTCGTCTCTCCGGAGAACCTCTCATCGTGGCGTTTCTCTTTCGAGGCGACGCTCCCCTTGGTTCTGATGGCATCATACGCCATGTTCTCTTTGCTCCCGAAACTAAAGATACAGAAGAACAGAAGAGGCAAGTCCAACGCTACAGGGCAGTATGCGAAGCTGTTGGTGGTCCTGCTGATTTTGCTGTCGCCAGTTGTCATAGGCTCATGGGGCACGACCATGCTGTCAGACTCGACCACCGACACTCAGGCGGTCGCTGGCTCACAATCGGCTGTTCTCACTGCGCTCGAGTGGGTTGGGAACAACACGCCGTCGAACTCACATTACCTATCCGTGACGGACTGGCGATTTGAGTACACCAATCTCTTCTACGGCAGGGTCACCGCTTTCATGTACTACCCGTCTCAAGCTCAGGCGATATCGTACGCTCAGCAAATCGGGGCAGATTACATTATCGTCACTAACGTCGCGACTCTGTCAATTCCCCCGGTTACCCAAGATTTCCCTTGGAATACGTACCAATCTTCGGCGAACATGACCCTCGTCTACAGCAACAGCGACGTTAGAGTCTTCCAGCTGTCATGAGCCGTTCGAGGGGATAGCGATTGCGACAACGACCTTCTGGTCGTCGCCGCTGATTACCGTGACCTGAGCCGATGTTGGGATGACTTCTCCGCTCGTGAAGCTACGGCTGAACGACCCGAGGGTGTTCGACTGCACCGTCCCGTCGCTCCAGATCGCCACGAAGTTGTAGGGGGCCTCCCCCCCTACTACGCTCACTCCGAAGATTACCGTGGTGTTTCCACCTGGCTGGACAAGTGCGTGGCTGAAGCTACCTGTGACGATCAAGGGAGGGTACTTCCCTGTGCGAGTGGATGTCGAGAGTGTCGTAGAACTGCTGCTTGTGGAGCTTGACAATGTCAAAGAGCTCGAGGAGCTTGACAAAGACTCAGGTATAGTCGCCGATTTGGTGACCTTCTGACCATCGCTGCTCGCGACAGTACTGGTTACAGAGCTCGGTATGGTCTGGTTCACGAATGTCCTGCTGAACGCTCCTGTAGTGCTGACTTGGGCCACGCCATCAGGCCAAGCTGCCGAGTAATTGTACGGAGGCGTCCCTCCTGTCGCGGTCACAGCGAACGCTACCACGACCACCCCTCCCGGCTCTTTCAGCGCGTTCACATAGTTGACGGAGACATTGAGTGAGTTGAACCCGTGGGTCGACGTGTAGGTGTACGCTGTTGCTCCCACTGCGGCGGCGACCACTACGACCGAAAGGATGGCAAGGACCCTTCGCGTGCGCTGGCTGAACATCGGCGGTCTGGGCGGCTGGACCGGCCTCTCCGGAGTCTCCTCTTCTTTGCCCCCGTACTTCACATAGGATGCAATCTGCAACCCAACCCCGACGACGAGAGAGTAGAACGCGTATATCGCGATGTCGTTGGCGGGTCCCTCCGCATTTAGGCTCGATTCGACCGCGGCGGAGGAGAGTAGGAGGATGAACGCCACGATGAATGGGGCGCCCCAGTTCCTGCGAAGGTACCGAAGAGACCTGTTCATTACTCCCGCAGGAGACAAGCGCGAC
>CAZAMW010000216.1:0-3001 GCA_964486265.1 uncultured Nitrosopumilales archaeon
TCACGGGATACAGACAAGCGACCGCTCGCCACAGCCCTGGATGGCGTCGCCCCTCCGGGGCGCGCCCCGTGAGCAAAATTCGCTCTAGGCGAGCTTGATCGAGTGCGAGATGCTCGCCCAGACCTTCCGCACGACTACAAAAGAGCCGACGAACCCGACTGCGGGCAGCACGGTCATCACGACTTCAACTGGTGTCATTTTTCCTTTCACCTCGATGGCTTCAGAGATTGCATGAGGGGGTATATGACCAGCTTGTGCGTTCTGCAACGCAAGCGACAGAAACGTGTTACAATGTGTGACCGGTGTTATGTACTATGGATACATAACAATCTCAGATGATGCAAATCCTGCAATCAGGGACCGTTCACCCCCGGAGGGCCATCGCTACAGCTTTATCGCGACGGCCTTCTCGTTGAAGTCGGTCTCGACCATCTTCCCGAAGGTCTGGAACGCCAGTTTTAGGTAGATCGAGAGGAACTCGGACCACTTCATCCCCATAGAATGGTTCAGGGTGATGACCTTCTGGTCCTGGTCTGCCTCGCTGTATTCGTACCAGCCGCTGAGGCCCTTCTCCTTGATGAAGAGCATCAGGTTGTCTACGGTCAGGGCACCCCACTTGCTCAGCACGTAGGCCTTGGGAATGTTAGCCCCGCCCCACGCCGCAGCCTCGAGGAGGCCCTGCTCGCTGACCGCATCGAAGATGATCTTGAAGGTGTTCGACTGTACGCTGATAAGGCCCAGTCGCTCCCACTGCCTGTCTACCTCGATGTAGTGCGCGAGGATCTGCGAGACAAGGGTGTTGACGCTGACCTTCTTCCTCTCTGCCTCTTGTTCGAGCCCAGTCAGGGTCGAAGAGTCGAGACGGAACGAGCGGTTCTCTGTCTTCTTCTTCCTAGACGGAGTGTCTTCTCGGAGCAACGCGCGTTCTCGGACGACGTACTATATTTAAGCTCAGCACGGAGCGTTCAGTCCAGACCCGCGCGACTCAACCTTCGGGCAGCGGCTTCAGCTCCGCAATCTGTTTCAGATTCTTCAGAAACCCGCCGAGCGAGTTAGCGATGCCGTTCTCGAGGAGCGCGATGTTCAGCGCCCCCTTCAGATAGCCGAGAGAGATGTGATAATCGAACTCCGCCTTCACCTCGGTCCCCAGCTTCGACTCGGAGAGCCTGAACTCCTCAGTGTAGGACTCGAAGAGGCCACCGGGCATCTGCTTCAGGACGAAGCGCTCCGGCGGTACGGCCTCGGCGACCTGTCCATAGATGACGACGCGAGTCCTTCCCGCCATCGCCATCGCCTTCCTCTTCTGCCCCTTCGCCGCCTTCCCCCGGGGCTGTGCCTCCATGAAGAGGACGTCATGGTAGAGTTTGGGCGCGTACAGCGGGTCGACGAGCACGTCCCACACGGCCGGCGGCGTCGCAGAGATGAAGATGCTCGAGTGGAGTTTAGGCAGCTCAGTTACCTGAATCCGGTCGGAGTCTTTTGCTTATTTAAGCTCGAAACGAAGGGCCTCAGTCTGACAGAGGCATGAGCTCCGACAGCTCCTTGACCATGTACGAATAGGCCTCGAGGTTCTCACGGATGAGCCTCTCCACGAGTATCGAGTTGAGGACCTTCCCTATGTACCCGAACGCCAGCTCGTACTCGAAGGTCGTCCGCGCCTCGGTCATGCCGGCCCGGGATTCCAGCAACGTCGCTTGTCTGAAGGATTTGAAGATCCCTCCCGGCCGCTGGACCGTGACGACCTTCTTGTTCGGGACAAGCTCGGCAACCTGCAGATAGATGTCTATCTTGCGCCTCCCTGCCTTTCCGACCAGGTGGTACTTCTGCCCGACGACCGAGTCGCCGGGTGGGTCGACGTCCACAGAGACGGCATCGCGGAATATCTTGATGATGTAGGAGGTGTTCGTGAGGGTCTCGTACACCACCTGAGGCGAGGCGGCGATCTCTACCACGCTGTGAACCGTTTCCAAACTGCCGCGGCTCGTCTCTGCTCGTTATATAAATCCCGAAGCGTCCGCGGCCGACCGCACGCTCCCTTTCCATGCCTTTTTCGGCGTAGGAGGCATGGTGTCTTCGCGCCAAAAACGTCGTGCGAACCAGCTTCCCAGGTCAGCGAGAGAAGTTTGGGTCGCCTCCCCGCTCCCTGCACGGACGAGAAACTGAACCATCCGGGGAGAGGCCGTCCTCCTTCCTGGTCCCTCTTCAGCGGTTCCCTGATGTTCTAAGAGATGCCGGTCGGTCCGCGCAAACCGCACTTTATCGTGGAGACCGAGCTGGCGGACCCCTCAGGGACCCGGTCACCAGTCGGAGCATCGAGCTCGATATCAAGCTCGCTGTCTGGGAGGCCGCAACAGAGAGAACCCGACCAGCCCCTCTTAGCGGTCGTGCACTGGAGCTTCTTCTTCATCTTGCTTCAGCCGGACTTGACGGCCCGACCGAACTTCCTCGCACCTCTGCCCATGTCCATGCCGGCCTTCACGCCAGCTTTGACCTTCGCTTTCTTCTCGCCCACGCCTATGGGTGTGCACAGGTCGCGAACGTCAAGGCTTGCAGAGGTCCGCGGGGGCGAAACCGGGGGTCAAGCCTTCGGCTTGGCAGCCAGATAACAGTAGGTCCGCTTCAGCGTCCCGTCTCGCAGCAGCTTCCGGTGGGTGAGTCGGAGGTACTTGTACTCGTGGACCTTGAAGCCGTCGTTGTACTTCTTGACTACCGTGACGCGGGCGATCACCCGCCCACGGACGCCGTTGCATTTGGGGCATCGCTCGCCCGGCATGACCGCCCTGGCGGCCGAAAAATCGGGCCCCGCGTTTTCAGCCGGTAATCCAGACAGTTCGCGCATGCTGCCTCTGTCGCAGCGCCCGGTCCATAAGCCGGGGAGCCAATTCTTGTACACCACCCGGGTGGTGTAAATTTGAACGGATATTTTGCGGGCAAAGCAGGGGGCCGCTTTTGTTTTTACACCACCATTAGTTGGCGGAGAGGAAATGAGTCCACGCTCGCG
>CAZAMW010000217.1:0-2989 GCA_964486265.1 uncultured Nitrosopumilales archaeon
TGAGGAAATGACGGACGGCGCGCCGCAAATTCTCTTATGCAGGCTCGGGCCCATGCGGTGCGCTTGAAATGAGACCGAAGTGCTTGCAGGTTGTCCTCCTGCTAGGCCTCCTCCTCGTCTCTGTGACGGCGCTCTCCTCGGTCCCTGGGGCGCATGCTCAGCCAGCCTCCGCGGCTGCGAGCGTGCGGGTGGGCGTCTATCTCGTGAACGTCCAGTCGGTCAACCTGCAGGCAGGGACGTACAACCTCGACTTTTACCTGTGGTTCAACTCGACGGGAAACCCCCGGTATGTCGACTATGAGTTCACCAACGGGCAGGTGACCTCCCTCGACGTCGTCCAGAACACCAGCTCGTACCAGGAGTACAGGGTCTGGGGGACCTTCCAGACGACCTTCGGCTTCCAGCAGTTCCCATTCGACAACCACGGCCTCACCATCGACATCGAGGACCGGACGCTGACGGCCAACCAGCTCGTGTTCACGCCCGACCCCACGAGCGGGTACGACCCGACGGCGGGGATATCGGGATGGCAGCTCTCGGGTGGTACTATGCAGGTGACCACCCATGAGTACCCGGGCCAGGTCTTCTCGAGGGCCGTCTTCTCGGTCACGATAAACAGATTCCAGCTGCAGTCGTTCCTCGAGGACATCCTCCCGATAGCTCTGGTCACCCTCATCGGGATGATGGTCTTCGTCCTCCCGGTCGAAAGAACCTTCGAGAGAACTTTCCTCTCCGTGACGACCCTCGTCTCGGCCGTCGCCATCTCGGTCTCGACGATGTCGCAGGTTCCTTCGGTGGGATACCTTACTCTGGCCGACGAGATCTCGATAACGGTCTTCATCCTGTTTGCGTACAGCATTGGTGTCTCGGTATGGCTGACGAGGATGGTCGTGAACGGAGACAAGGAAAACGCGGAGAGGATTAACTTGAAAGCCGCGATTCTCGTACCCGTCGTGGTCGTGATCTTCCTGGGCCTGCAGCTGGTGGGCTTCGCCTGATATTCCGTCAAGAAGGGCTGCCAGCTTGGAGGAGGCTCATCCCGCTGCCCGTCCTAGCGCTGCTCGTCCTTTCGTGTGCCGCTCCGGTGCTGTCTCAGACGCCGAGCGCTCCGCAGCCGCGTCACGTCACGGTCGGGCTGTACCTGAACGACGTGGCGACGCTCGACCAGACCACCGGTTCCTTCGGTGCGGATTTTTACCTCTGGTTCAGGTGGCAGGGGAACTGGACGACGGGTGACGTCAACTCGACCGTGGCGGCCGACATAGCGACGGCCAAGGCGAGCCCGACCGGCAGCTTCTCGCAGCTCGCCGAATACGCTCTCCCGATGCACTTCGAGCTGATGAACGGACAGGTGGACGCGTTGGCGCTCATCGCTGCACAACCAGACTACAACGGGAGCGGCTACAACTTCCTCGAATACAGAGTTCACGCCACGATGCACGACCCGATGGTGCTCAACAACTACCCCCTCGACGTGCAGACGCTCTCCATCGAGATAGAGGACAGTTTCTATCCTAACTCGACGCTTGTCTACGTCCCCGACCCCGGGAGCAGCATCGACCCTTCGATCACATCGGGCAACGGGATTCCGGGCTGGAGGTATGATGCAGGTTCGTTCTCCATCATAGTGACGAACCACCTCTACGCCACCGCATTCGGATACGGTGTCATCCCTGGCTTAAACACGAGCTCGAGTTACTCGCACTTCGACGCGTCGTTCACGATAAGGAGACCGTTCGCAAACGCGGTCACGACGCTATTGCTGCCCGTGGCCATACTGCTCGCCCTTACGCTCGTGTCGTTCTTCATATCAATCGACAAGTTCGAGGAAAGACTGGCACTTCTCGTCACCGCCGTGCTCTCGGCTGTGCTGCTGCAGATCAACTTCGCGCAGAACATCCCGGCTTCCGGCAGCTTCACCCTCGCCGACCGGACCATAGTCGTGCTCTACGTGGTGCTGGTCTATGGCCTTGCAATCACGGTAGTCCAGAAGTGGCTGAACCCCGAGAAGCATCCACGCGCCATCCTATGGGTCGACCGAGTCACGGTCATAATCATCTCCATCGTCGCCACGATCGCGATCTGGTGGCTATTCTATTCTGTGTGCGACGCGCGAATCTGCAGCCTGCCAATCGGCGTAAGCCCTTAAATACGGTTCTTGGAACTTTCCGACCGATACGCGATGGCCCTCGAACCCTGGGAGTGGCTCGTGATCGGGCTCATTGTAGCCGGGGTCGTCGTCGTTTTCGTGGTCATCTTCTGGGAGGGAGTAATCAAGACGATAAGGAAGATGCCGGCACAGCAGACGATCCTGAAGGACCAGGGTCCTCTGCCCAAAGCAGATTACACCAAGGTTATCTGGGCAGGCGAAACGGTAGGGCACCCGCCGGCAAAGAGGAGCGTCAATCTCACCTACACTCAGCCAGAGCGCGTCGTGATGTCCTTCTTCGCAGACTTCACGGACAGCAGGGGGGTCTACCTCGACCCCGTGAGGGCGATAAGGGTCAACGGCGAGATCGTGGAGATAAGGGACATGCCCTCAGACCCCGAGAAGCTGAGGTCGGTCAAGAAGGACAACGTCGACATCACGCAGTACATCCAGACCAGCGACAAGGGGATAATCAACAACTTTGAGGTCAGCTACATCGTTAAGGGACGCGGCGCGTTCCTGAGGAGCAGCCTCGGGAAGATGACGATGGTGATCTCGGTCATGATGCCGAGGGCGAACATCCAGGGAGTCGGGCGCGAGACCAAATTCTGCATGAACTGTGACACCACGATACCAGCCAAGGCCCCGTTCTGCTGGAACTGCGGGGTGCCCCAAGAGGCCTTCAGCGGCCTCACTACGAAGAAGTGCCTGACCTGCGGCACCGAACTGCCAAGGGTCGCGATATACTGCTACTCCTGCGGGACGGCACAGCCACAGGGCGCTCCTGAGTCCATCCCGGCCCAACCCCCCTCGGCTTAGGCCAGGCTGCCGCCGTTTCCT
>CAZAMW010000218.1:0-2978 GCA_964486265.1 uncultured Nitrosopumilales archaeon
GCAATCACCATCATAGGCGTCTTCGTTATCGTGACTTTCCCGTTCTCGACCTTGATTTCGGGGAGGTCTTTCATCTTCAGGCCGTCATCACCCGTGTAGTTGCCTAGGACCTCGATTCTGCAACCGCCGAAGGCAACCAGCGAGCAGGCGACCTTGGCCCTCAACTCCGCCGCGTTGAGTATCCTCTTCAGCTCCTCTTGTGTCGGCGGTCGCTCGTTCTCCACCTTAGTGGGCTGTGATCGCGGTATCTTGATTGCCTTGGTGATCTGGATGTCGTTCCAGGCCATCCAGCTCTTCAAAGGCTTGACGATGTTGGAGATGTAGTTCCCGCTCCTGCCCTCCTTCTCGAGCGTCCCGATCACGTCCAAAAGAAAGTCGGTCGCTTGCTTCTGGCTCATCTTAGCGATCTTCTGAGGCGTCGTCTCGAACTTCGCGCAGACGAATCCTGTCCTGCGGAACCATTACTGGGCGGTCACGAGGGACCCTCTGGTCACATTGTCATACCTCTCCGGAAATCCTTGTCCTCGAGCATCTGCTTGTATTTCGAGCGGCCCAGGTCTTTCATTGGACCAATACCCCAAAACGACGTTTAAGGGCCACGGTTGTGAACTAAAATTATGGTGGGGCCGGTGAGATTTGAACTCACGGTCGCCTGCACTTTGGCCCGTCGCCAGGCCCCCAAGCAGGAATCTTGACCATACTAGACTACGGCCCCCCGACAGTCATTCCGGACTTGCTAGGGAGGGCCCTTGCTCACGATTTTAAACATTGCAAGATGCTCGAGACCACGAAGGAAGTACGCCCTTACACCGGCACGCCTATGCTGTCAAGGATGGCCATATAGTTCTCATCGGACTGGTCTCTCTTGTATCTCCGGAGAGCCTCGAGCGTCGTCTCGTACGTCTTCATCCCGAGAAGTCTTCTTGCCAGAGGGGCTGACCTCCCGCCTATCAGGATGCTCTGGGCCGCCGTCGTCACGTTCTTCGGCGTCCTTCCCGTGCTCGACGACTCGAAGTCGATGATGTAGGGCTCGTCCCCCGCCATTATCACGTGTTTCCTCAGGTCGCTAAGCTGTCCGTGGTCGAGCCCCACCAGGTCGAGCTTTCGGCACTGATTGAGGAGGCGGTGGATTATCTCTCTAACTCTACCTCTCGCCCCGATTCCCTTGATGTGTCTCAGATGGTCATCGATCTCCTCCCCCTCCACCAGCTGCATGACGATGAAATCCTTCGTGGCCCCAAAGACGGCAGGCCCGACCCCAATGCGGTTCGCGGTCGTGGTGAGTCGATACTCGTCGAGCATGGTCCTGCGGTTGGCGTCGCATCGTCTGACCTTCAGCGCCCTCTCGCTTCCTTCAACGGCAGCGCGCACCACCACGCTCACCGTACCTATGCCCACCAGACCCAGCCGGCCTATCTTGGTCCTGCCTCGGAAGTAGACCTGAGTGACCCCCAGCTTCTCGAGTTGCGAGATTCTGCCCCTGGCGACTGATAGGTTGGGCTTCGGATAGGTCAGGACCTGGAGGTACGGAGTCCTGGCGAAATCGCTAACTTGGATCTGTTCCGATGCTGTCTGAGACAATCGCTTCGACTCCCTCGCAGAACCACCTCTCCCTAGCCGCCTCCCTCGCTATCTTCTCGCCCGAAAGCACCCTCCCGGTCTTCCTGATGGACCGCGCAACGTCCTTCGAGGCACCCACCTCGTCGATGCTCTCCGCGAGCATCTTGCCCAAAAGACGCTCGAGGCTCGTGAACCTCCTCCTCTGCAGGACGTGGACCTTGCCGTCATCACCCACCCACACCAGCTCGCTCTTTTCAGAGTTCTTCGCAATGAAGCGTTCCGCCTCCTGGGCCAGGTCCGCGCTCGGTCCGACCCTCTCCACGGTCGGCGTCAGTTCGTCGACTTCGGGGAGGAGCAGTATTGCGCTTCTGTCAGTATCGTTCGAAACCGGAGCCGCCCTGCTCACGGCGAAACCCTGTGACTCGACGTGTTTCACGACCTGCCTCGTGCTCTTCTTCAGCTCGCCCCAGAGGGTGTCTTCGCTGAGGGCAGGATGTTCGAACCTGATGGCAAGGACCCTGCCTGAGAGCTTTCTCCTGACCTTCGTCCTTACCTTCGAGAAGTAGTCTGCTCTCGGAGAACGCAGGAAGGCCCTGGACGCTAGCGCCATCCTAGCCACCTTCTCTTTCGATATTGCGGTGGCGAGCTCCCTGTCGGGATCGACGGGGTCCCTGAGTGTAAACGGCGACCTTTCGGAGGCCCTCAGATGCGCAAAGTGACGGAGCACACGCTCAAAGCTCCCATGGGAGTGCACGAGGACCTCGGCGGCGTATCCGCTGAACCCTTCGTTCTCGATCTCCGCACCATAAACGCCCACCACCTTCATGAAGCGCTTTAGCAGCCTCACCTGGTGCTTCTCGAACCCGCTCATGTGACCGTTCACGAACTCGACGTGATATAGAGACCTGTCGGCAGCGCTTTTCCATTCTCCGGGTTTCACATCGTAGCACGGAACGATGTTCACCTTGACGCCCTTCACATTCGCTTCGGTGTACGGGTGCTGCGCATACTTCTTTCCGTGGGGATATCCCCTCACGGCTTCCTCCCCCACCACGAGACCGACATTCTCGAACCGGGGTCCGTCCACGTCAACTGCCATCCTCACAAAGATGTCGAGGTCCACGTCCCCGGGCAGCCAGGTACCCTTGGCGAACGATCCGCCGAGATGCACTCCCCTGACCTCGCTGAAGCGGGAAGAGGCGGCCTCTACTCGTGCGATCATGTCCTTGGCGCTCCTGTGCATCGAAGAGTCCTCCCTGGTCGTGGGAGTGACCATCCTTTTCGCCGTGGCGAGAACCTCCCGAAGACTGGTCACTTGAACACATACTCCCTCAGGTCGCTGTAGACGGGCCCCTTCGGCGTCAGCAGACTGGACTTGAGCTTGAGGCTGGCTATCCTAGTTCTGCCGAACTCCCTCG
>CAZAMW010000219.1:0-2967 GCA_964486265.1 uncultured Nitrosopumilales archaeon
ACCTGGCGGGCCGCTTTGATCGCAGATTGCGCCCAGGGACTCGTGTAGCTCGTCCTCGCAGCGGGCTCCATCGTCATCCTCCTCACAGTCACATCCGAGTAGCCATTGGAGGAGAGGAATTTGGTGAAACTCGCGAAGAGTTCGTCAGGGTCCTGGCCGGGTACCAGCCGGAAGTCCATCTTGCACTTCACCTCAGCCGGGAGTACGGTCTTGCTCCCCGCACCACTGTAGCCGCCCCAGATGCCTGCGATGTTGGCGGTGGGACCCGAGACCAGTGATTTCCTCGCGTCTTCGACCGACTGCCTGCCCGCGAAGCCCTTCGCGCCGTACGCAGCCAGCAGACCGTCGGCCTCGGAAGGCTCCTCCTCCAGGACCCTAAGCTCGTCGGGTGAAAGCCCCTTGATGTGGTCGTACCACCCGGGTATGAGGATCCGTTCGTTCTCGTCCTTCATCATGCCGAGGAGTCGCACAAGTCGCCATACCGGGTTGGGCAGGGCGGCCGCGTACATGCTGTGCGCGTCCTGACTGAGAGTCCTCACGGTCAGTTCGACGTACATCATCCCCTTGACACCCAGACCAACGACAGGCCTTCCTTCGTTGTCTATCTTTCCATACTCCCAGAGGACCGCGTCCGACCGGAACAGCTCTGGATTCTTCGCGACGTATTCGTCGAGGTGGCCGCTTCCCACCTCCTCCTCGCCCTCGAAGCAGAACTTGATGTTGCACGGAGGCTCTCCGTTCACCTTGATGTAGGACTCGATGAGCTTGAGTCTTGCTACTAGCTGGCCTTTGTCGTCGGACACTCCTCTCCCGTACATTCTCCCGTCCCTGACCTCAGGCCTGAACGGCGGAGACTTCCAGAGCTCCAGAGGCTCGACGGGTTGCACGTCGTAGTGGTTGTAGACTAGGAGCGTCTTGCTCGGTTCCGACCGCGTCACCTCGCCGTACACGAGTGGAGCCGCTCCGTCGAGCCTCAGCACCTGAGTCCGGCCGCCTATCTCCTCTATCATCTTCTTGACGAGAAGGGCGCACTCCTCGATTCCCTCGTTGGTCGCAGAGACGCTCGGCTGAGCGGACAGCCGCGCTATCTCCTTCAGGAACCTGTCCTGGTTTTCATGGATGTACTCCTTGAGCTCGGGCGAGACCATCATAACGGTCAGGTCCGGACTCGGGATTAAGCTTTGGGGGTTATTGCCGGGACGTCCCGGCCAGTTAGCCGCTTGCCGAAACTTCGAAGAAGGTGGAGCTTGTTCAAATAGCCCCTTTTCGGGTCGGCTCCATGGCTTCAGGAGAGGTCCTCGATGAATCTTCGAGGAAGGCTCTCGAGTACTCGGCGTACTACGGAGGAAAGATCGAGATGGTACCGAAGATACCTGTGAGGTCTCTAGACGACTTTTCCATCTGGTACACGCCAGGAGTAGCAGCCGTCGCGAGGGCCATCGAGAGAGACGCTGACCTGTCGTTCGAGTACACCAACCGGTGGAATACCGTCGCCGTCCTCACGGACGGTAGCAGGGTGCTCGGGCTCGGCAACGTAGGACCCGAAGCTTCTCTTCCCGTGATGGAGGGCAAGGCGTTGATCTACAAATATCTCGGCGGTGTCGATGCCATCCCGGTGCCGGTAAGGGCATCCTCCGAGGAGGAGATCGTAACGATGGCGGAGATGCTGGAGCCAGGATTCGGCGGAATCAACCTTGAAGACATAGCGTCTCCGAAGTGTTTCGGTGTGCTCGAGAAGCTGAGGGAGAGCATGCAGATACCGGTCTGGCACGATGACCAGCAGGGGACGGCTGGAGTCATCCTTGCTGCGCTGTACAACGCACTCGAGCTCACGGAGAGGAGACTCGAGAGCAGCAAGATAGTCATGTTCGGGTCGGGCGCGGCGAACATCGCCGCGGCCAGGCTATTGATTGCCGCGGGCGCATCAGCGGGCGATATGGTACTAGTGGACAGCAGGGGCATACTGCACTCGGAGAGAGAGGACATGGACCAGCTCCTGCTCAAGAACAGGTGGAAGTATGACATGGCCCTTAGGACGAATTCTTCAAGGAGGAAGGGAGCGCTGCGCGAGGCGCTGAAGGACGCAGATGTCCTCATTGCGGCCGCCAGCCCAGGTCCGGATCTCCTGAAGAAGGAAGACGTGGCCGTCATGGACAGGAGGCCGGTAACGTTCCTGCTCTCAAACCCAGTACCGGAGATGTGGCCAGAAGAGGCCGAGAAGGCAGGGGCCGCTGTCGTGGCCACGGGCCGGTCCGATTTTCCGAACCAGGTAAACAACAGCGTGCTCTTCCCTGCCGTCTTTCGGGGAGCGCTGGACGTCCGCGCGAAGACCATAAGCGACACCATGGTGATAGCCGCGTCGAAGGAGCTGGCGAGGTTCGCAAAAGAGAAGGGGCTGAGCGATTCGAACATAATTCCGAACATGATGGACTGGGAGGTCTTTCCGAACGTGGCGGCAACGATTGGGGAGCAGGCTCAGCGGGAGGGGCTTGCCAGGAAGAAGATGACGCGCAGCGAGCTCATCGCCAAGTCGAGCGGGACCATGGAGAGGTCGAAGAAGGTCCTGCACTTCCTGATGGAGAAGGGGATAATACACACCCCTCCGTAGCAAGTGTGAAACTGGGTTTGGAAGAGCTCGTGATAAGGGACGCCAACGAAACGGACGTGGAAGGAGCAGCCGAACTCATCGTAAGGATGAAGAGACTGAACGGCGAGTTCGACCCGCTCTTCAAGGTCGTCGACGACGCGCAGCAACGCGCCGCCAGCTATCTGCGCAGCTCTCTCGGTTCGAAGGATAGATTCGTGCTGGTCGCGGTCAAGGGCAGCAAGGTCGTGGGCATCCTAAGGGCCGAGGTCAGAGACAGGATGTTCTACGTCCCCTCCGTAGAAGGAGTCATCACGGACTTTTACATACTTCCCGAGTTCCGGAGGATGGACTTGGGAAGGACGATGGTGGAAAAGGGCTCT
>CAZAMW010000220.1:0-2966 GCA_964486265.1 uncultured Nitrosopumilales archaeon
AGATGGTTGCACAACGCAAATTGAGAATCGCTAGAAAGTATGGAATCTCCGGTGCCATAGTCGTCGCCGTTATAATAGTGATAGCGGTCATAGCAGTCGCAGCGTACGATGTGTCGACGGTGTCGCCCTCCACCACGACCTCCACCAGCACGCTGGTTACCACCTCTCGTCTGGTCACGACGACGACGATAACCACCACTTCCACGTCCGTCGCGTTGGCTCCTCTGATCTCGTACTCTGCCGATGCTTATGCCACTGAGGCGACGGCCCTCCTTGCCGGATTCTCGGCTACGACAGGGACTCCCGTCGCACCCGTCGTTTCTGGCGGCGCGAACGCGGATGCAAGCTCGATAGCCGCAGGCGCTCCGGACGACGTCTTCATCTCAGTCTCGCTCTCAGCCACCGCACCGTCGCACCTCGGCAGCCTCTCCTCCAACTGGGCGATTGGGATAGCGTCGGACCAGATGGTGCTGGCCTACTCCAACGCCACGCTCACGAATTCTGCCGCCTCAGCCATCGTGACAGACGGACAGGCCGCAGCGAGCTCCAACGCGACTTCGGCATGGAACACGTTCTATGCCTCTCTGACCTCCGGTTCGGTTAAGGTCGGGGTCTCGTCTCCGGTAGCCGACCCCGCAGGGTTCAGGGCCTGGCTGGTGCTCGAAGCTGCCGGTTATCTCTACTCGGGAGGTAACCAGCAGACATACGCTTCGTCTCTGCTCAGGTCCGGGGGCAACGTGACGGCGAGCAGCGCGGCGAACCTGGTTGCTCCCCTCCAGTCAGGACAGATACAGTTCCTGTTCATCTACAAGTCAGCAGCCATAACGGACGGTCTGGGCTACCTTAGCCTCGACACGCACGTGAACCTCTCTGACCCAAGCCTGGCGAGCTTCTACTCCCAGTTCTCCTACACGGACTCCGCCGGCAAGACGGCCGGAGCCCCGATCGTCATCGTGGTCACGGTGCCGCTGAGCAGCGTCAACACGGCCGAGGCGCTGGAGTTCGTCCAGTACGCGGTGAAGAACATGGCGAGCCTCTCCTCCTACGGGCTGGTGGTCCCGCATACCGCGCTGCTGTACAGCAGCGTCACGGCACCCCAGACGCTCCCTCAGCCCATCCAGCTGATGCTGTCGCAGGGCCTCCTGGTTCAAGCGGGGCCCATATAGCAGGGGCCAATAGCGGATACGGGCGCAGCTGGGATGAACTGGCTCAGGACCGTCTCGATAGCGGCACTAGCGCTCCTGCTCATCCCGATTGTCGTCCTCTTGTACTACGGACTCGGGCCGTTCCGTAATCCCGCCGGCTACGGTGCGGCGGTCTTCAGCTCCATCGGGCTCTCGTTGTTCTCCTCTGCGGTCGCGGTGGTCATCGACATCCTGTTGTTCACCCCGCTTGCCTACTATCTCGCGAGAAGCAAGGACCGCATCGCGGAGTCGCTCGTCGACATCCCGATCAGCGTCCCGCATCCCATCATAGGGGTCGCCCTCCTCATCCTGGACAGCCCGATAACGGCCTCCGGAAAGTTTCTTCTAGGCCTTCACATCAACTTCTACGACACGATACTTGGACTGGTCATCGCCCTCGTGATCATGTCAGCGCCGATCTACGTGAAGTCTATGCAGCCGTACTTCGAGTCCAGGGATATCGCTTCAGAAGACTTTGCGATGGGACTTGGAGCCTCGAGGCTCCGCACGCTCTACGCCGTGGTCCTGCCCAACTCCTACGATGGCCTCTCCAGCGCCTCGCTCATCTCCATGAGCAGGGCCCTCAGCGAGTTCGGTTCTATCTCGGTCATCGCCTTCTACGTGCTGCAGTATCCCTTCTACGGCGTCAGCCCCGCCTCGGTTACGATCTTCCAGCTCTACAGCGGCGCGATGCAGGGGGGCCTTCAGGCGGCGGTTACCGCCTCGGCCGCCATGATACTGGTCGCCCTGCCGATCGCGCTGGCAGGACACTTCGTCCGGAAGAGGGTGCGCCGCCAGTGATAGAGGCGAGAGTGAAGAAGGAGCTCGGCACTTTCCTGCTCTCCGTGGAGCTGGCTGACGAGGGATTCATCTGTCTCACCGGGAGGAACGGCTCGGGCAAGTCGACCTTCATGAAGGTCGTAGCAGGTCAGCTCCCGATTGACGAAGGCTTCGTCAAGGTGGGCGGCATAGAGATCTCGAAGATGCCCGTGGAGCGGAGAGGCGTCGTACTGGTCACACCCGGCTCGTCAATCCCGCATCTGGAGGTCGACAAACATCTCGTATGGGGCGCAAGACACCGGAGGGTCCGCGTCGACCTTGCGCTCGTGGCGCGCGTCAAGGAACAGCTCGGCATCGACTTCACGGGCAGAGCTTCCGCCCTGAGCCTCGGGATGAAAGAGAGACTCGCCCTCGCGACGGCGCTCCTCTCTGAGCCCAGAGTAATCCTTGTGGACGAGGCGTTCT
Organism: uncultured Nitrosopumilales archaeon; assembly: GCA_964486265.1. Taxonomy (GTDB): domain Archaea; phylum Thermoproteota; class Nitrososphaeria; order Nitrososphaerales; family Gagatemarchaeaceae; genus Gagatemarchaeum. Next base: position 2,430 of record CAZAMW010000220.1, read on the forward strand.
CGAACCTTCACGATAGGCGCGGTTTTATCTCGTCCTATCGCAGGCTTGCGACCGAGGCTGGCATCGACGTGATCTTCTCGACGCAAGATGAGGCCGACGCGTCGCTGGCGGACCGCGTCTACGCCATGTCCGAGGGTGTGCTCACCCGCCGTCCCTGACCTCTCGCCCGTCCTCGGCGTCAGACCTATTAGTCGATGACGTTGCGGACCCCGCATGACTCTGCTCTCGTCTTCGAGGTCCATAGGCGTCATCGGTTCGATACTCGCGCTCCTGATAATTGTCCCGGGTGTCGGAACGGTCCTAGCGATAATCGGATGGGTCCTTGTGCTCGTCGCGGTGAACCAGCTCTCCCACCTGGTGGGCGACCGCAGCATAGTCAACAACGTGCTCATCTCGACCATACTCACGATAGTGGGTCTGGTCGCCGGTGCCGTCGCTGCCCTGGGCAGCGTCTTCCACTTCCTGAACCTGAACGGCATGACCGGGTTCGGTCCGTTCAACATGGGCGTCAGCGCCACGGCCTTCGTCAACACCTCC
>CAZAMW010000221.1:0-1918 GCA_964486265.1 uncultured Nitrosopumilales archaeon
CCCGGGAGGGCGAGGCCGAGAAGGCCGTTGTCGCCCATCGCGAGCCCTACGGATCCTATCGCGAAGACCGCGGAGAGCGCGATCAGCGCCAGGTACGGCATCGTCTCCATCGTCATACCCATGAAAGTGATGGCGCTTCCGGGCAGTCCACCCAGAGACCTGGACATCCATACGTAGTCTCCTCCCGTCCGCGACGCCCTCCTGGACATCATGGAGTACACGACCACCTGTGGGATCGAGATGAGGAATCCGATGAGCGATGCGTATACGAGGTTAACGCCTGAGACGGACGGTAGCAGGATGACGGTGAACCCGATGAGAGACAGCGCCGCGCCCGTCGACATGTAGCTCACGTTGAGCGCGATGGCATCGAACAGTGAAACGTTCTTCGCAAGACCCGTGGCCTGCCGCGCAAAGCCCGTGCTCGCCTTTGAGGTCATATCCGAGCCTCTCGTCAGCGCCGAATAAGGTTTGGGAATTTTCCATTACGGCTGACGCTTCTCGCGGCCCGTCTCGCCGCCGACTCCGTTTGTGGGCGCCCTTTTGACAGGGGTATCGGACAAAAGCTTTTAACACAAAACCCTCAATTTTCTCCGAAGTTCACTTTGCGCTCGACGGCAGCGTTCATCGCACTCGTCGCGTTCGCACTCGTCAACACCGCATTCCTGGGATTCTATCTGACCCAGAACGGTTTCGGGGTCGCGAGCGTCTCGTCCACGACCACGACGACCGGCGCCCTCAGCACGGCCCAGTCAACCATGACGGCGGGGACGCCGCTGGCGCCTGCAAGCACCACGACGACCGTGGTCAGCGGGTCCACCAGTACGGTGACCTCGTCCGTCACGACCACGGGCACCGTCACGCAGGTCGCCTCGAAGAGCCAGGCGCTCACCGGGACCGCGACAGCGGCGCTGGGGACGGCGACTCAGACCTCCGTCGCTCCCTCAACGTCGTCCGCAGCATCGACCGGTGCGGTGCAGGCTTCGGCGTCGAACGCCTCCGCCGGTCCCGGCGGTTCAGCCGGTGGGACGCGGACGACCGGCTCTGCGTCTCTTCTTGCCGCCTTGCTAGCCTTCTTCGAGGACCACTCCCTGATCCTCGCGCCATCCAGCTGGTTCGCGGTAGGAGGGATGTGGATTTGGAGGGGCAGGATGAGGTCGAAGTGGACGGAGCTGGGCTTCGACTCGGACGTATTCACGCTCTTCGTCAGGATGAAGGGCGCCAAGACGAGGATCCGTCTGCTGGACGCTCTGACCGTCCCCAAGGACCGTCTTCAGCTGGCGGACGAACTTGGCCTCGATTGGAAGTCGGTCGACCGACACGTAGCGGTGATGAAGAAGTATGGGTTCGTCGACGACTCGGTGGCCTACGGACGAGTCAAGCTCTATCAGCTGACTCCGACAGGCGTCTCGTTGCTGAGGCTCCTCGAGGAGCTCAGCGGGGAGGAAGGGAACGAGAACCCCTCGCCGCCCGGGGTCGTCGAGAGAGAAGCTTAATTATCGACCCGCAGGCGGTGCCCAGTGAGTTAGATGGGCGGAACCAAGAAAAAGACACTCGCGTCGATGGAAAAGTCCCAGAACGAAGAAGACACCCAGCCGGACGGTGGGAAGAAGAAGACAACAGCGACCAAGGAAGCCAAGCCGATGGGCGAAAGGAAGCGGGTCGAGGTTCTGATGCCCAAGCAGAGCGAGCAGGAACTGCTCAAGAGCCTTTCGTCACAGAAGGCGATAACGATCTATTCTGCGGCACGCGCCCTCAACGTCAGCGCTTCCATTGCCAAAGCGATACTGACATCCCTGGAATCCAAGGGCCTCGTCTCAAAGGTCGGAGGCTTCGCCGGACACTATGTCTGGACGCCCGCTTCAATCTCGCGGACCTGAACGATCTCCATGACATCGCCTGGGGCGAGTTTTTCGAG
>CAZAMW010000221.1:1928-2963 GCA_964486265.1 uncultured Nitrosopumilales archaeon
TGGCGGATACGCTGCCAACTGGATTCAGCGGGCTCTGGCTCTTTACGGCGCCCGTGAAGAAGCACAAAGACCCGTTGGCGGCAAGGAACGCCACTCCTCCCTTCGCATAATCGAGCCTCTGTTTCTCGACTCCGGTCTTCAGCCCGGTGAGGATGCAGACCATGGCCTTGGGATAGATGCTGACCCTCGCGCTCATGGGCAGGGCCCTCAGGATCGCGCTAACCGTGACGGGAGCTAGGTGCTTGTACAAGTCTACCACCATCTCTCCCTTCCCTCTTACCATGACCTTGCACTCGACCTTTGAGACTGACAAGTCACCCTGCTCCCGCAGCGCGTTTACCGTGCAACGAAGGAGCCGGCGCCGGTTCCCCTATTTCTCCATTTGGATAGCCGCTGCCCGGCGCCAGGTGAGGAAGATCAGCGAGCTGCCATGAGCAGCTCGGTTATCCGCCGGTCGATGTACTCGTTGAGAGAGGCGAAGTACGGACCTCCTTTGTACCCGTCGAGGACCTTCTTCATGCTGAGAAGCTCGAACAGTTCGTGGGTCGTCTCGGCGCTCAATTCGGCCATCGCGACCCCGGGCGGGCCTGATACTTTTCTGTTTGGCTGCGAAAAGGGAGAAAACGGGCGGTTTCATAGGAGAAGCTTTATACGAGCGCCTATAACGGGCATCCATCTTTCGAGGTTATTGTTTGGCGCCAGTAGCTGCTACTAGAGAAAAGAAAAAGGCCAGACGCGCCGTTGAGGAGGGCTTCGAAATCAGGATTGGTCCGCCGAAGCTAACGCGCTTCGAGAAAGCCCGCATCATAGGGGCGCGTTCCCTGCAGCTCGCCATGGGCGCACCTTTTTTCATCCCGCTGGACGAGACCACGAAGGACCCGATAGTCCTCGCGATGGCCGAGCTGGCATCGGAGGCCCTGCCTCTCTCGATCCGCAGGTCCCTGCCGAACGGCCAATTCCAGGATATACCCGTGCGCTATCTTCTCTGAGCGTCCTCTCCTGATGGACGTCTTGTCTAGTCACGCATAAATACCG
>CAZAMW010000222.1:0-2961 GCA_964486265.1 uncultured Nitrosopumilales archaeon
TGCCCCAGCCGCTCTCCTCCTCGTGATGGTACACAGGAGCGGGCTTTACGTCCTTCCTCTCTCTGTACTTGACCACCCAGTAAAGCATCCATACCGTAACGATGGCGCCTGCTGCGAAGCCAAGGAAAAGGTAGTACCGCAAAAGCGTCATCCATAGAGAAGTCGTAGGGGCCTCTACGGCAAGCACCAGCGGAAGCATGAGAGCACAGCCGCCGTCACGAATATTCGATATAAAGATTCTTGAAGCGAGGGTTGATCTTATCTATGGAAGAGTCTAAGCTCACTTTACTTCGGCCAGGTTTTCAGCGTATCGACAATCTGTTTCGCGCGTTCGCCCTTGTAGTACTTGAAGACCAGCTTGTTGAACTGCATCGGCCTGTTCGCGTAGAGGACCCTGAGCTCCCTGACCAGCTGTTCATCGGTGAGCAACCCAGCCATGTCGATGAGGGCGCGCCCTCCGTCCATAAAAGAGACGCGGGCTGCTAACGCATAATTAGCCGCGCGATGAACGGCGCTTTGCGGTGGGATGGCGGAGTGGCTACGCGTGCGCCTGCAGGGACCGCGTCGCAGCGAGCGCATTCAAGTGGGTTCGATTCCCACTCCCACCTCTGACGGGTTAGCTGGACGCAGTCGTCTGTATCCACGAGAGGGGAACCGATTCCTTTCGTCTTCGGACAGCTCCAGCTTGGCGTCTTGCACCGTCCGCGACGAGTGCAGAACCTTTCCAGAAGATCGCCAGTATCAATCATCCATCCTTAAATCGACTGGAGCCGGGGCCTTGGCAGCGAAACCTTGAGCGCCAGCAGGTCCCGCAGTTCCCGCAGCGGAGGGAAGGCAAGGTCACCCAAAAAGCCCAAGAGGGCCAAGGGCGAGTTCCACGCCCCCAAGAGACGAGCAGCGCCTTCGAAGGAATCGAGTAAGGAGGACGCGAGGAAGAGGCTGGTCGAGTCACTGGAGCACCTTGGCCACCAGAAGCTGTCCACCGAGCCCGGTGGCTACAACCTGCAGAGCTGGCTCAGGAGCCTGAAGAGGTCACTGGAAGACTTCGAGGAGAAGGTGGGAAAGACCGCGCTGACTAGGGAGTTGCACGATAAAGGGAATGAGATAGACGCCGAGTTCTCGAAGTATGCGGACTCGTCGCATGTCGATTCAGAGGTAGAGGCGGTGAGGAAGGAGGAGGGAGAGATCAGGGCCAGGCTGAAGGAGGAGGGGGAGAGAATCTCCTCCAGGCTGAGCGCCATCGGCGGGGAGAAGACGAGCAAGAGCCTTGATCTCGAGGAGGAGAGGAAGAAGCTCCATCGGATGGAGGAGGAGAGGAAGTCAGTCTCGTTCTTCTCGAAGCTCATGGGAAGGTCCGGCCCTTCCACCGAACCTCAGCAGAAGAAGGTCAAGGAGCTCGAGGGCGCTCTGAAGATGCTCGAGGAGGAGACGCTGAACCTACAGACTGTACGCAGGTCGATCGAGGGAGCCAAGGACGCGGCGGGCGGAATCTACGAGGACCTCTGGAAGAGGCTCGACGACATTGAGTCGAAGCTCGTCGAACTGGATGCGGCGAGGGAGGCGAAGCTGCAGCTGAAGGAGGAGAGGGAGAAGGCAGCCGAGGAGCTCCGCAAGCTCGCTGGCGAGCTGAAGCTCGAAGAGCCCGAAGAATCCTAGCCTGTGGAGTTCGAGGTCGTCGCGGGGACCGCCGGAGCGTAGAACGAATCCGGAGTAGGGCCGGCGCTTGGGTCATAGCCGCCGATGCAGTACACATAGCCTGAGGACGCCACGCACTGGGTTGCGAGTCCCATCGGGTAGCTCCCACCTTGCTGCCATGACCCCACCCCCGAGGGGGAGAGGCCGGCGTAGTAGACGCTGTTCGTGGACGAACCTCCGGTCACGAGCCCTCCCACGCAGTACAGCGTCGTGGATGCGACTGCGCAGGACTGCGCTATCGTAGCGGCAGGGTAGGCGCCGCTCGGGGCCCACTGTCCGAGCCCGTCGGGAGACACAGGGGCGTAGTAGGACGAGGAAACGGGAGTACCGGAGCCGGTCTGCCCGCCGACGCAGTAAACGTAGCCCCCCAGAGCGGAGCAGGACGGGAAGAAGACGCCGGGATAGGCCGTGGTCCTGGCCCAGACGCCAATCCCAGAGTCTGAGAGGCTGGCGTACCAGACTGAGATGCTGTCAGTTGCCGAGGAACCGGAGCCGGCAGTCTCGTTCTCGCCTCCGACGCAGAAGATCAACCCGGTCGCGGTGACACACGACTGGCTGTCCGTCTGGACGGGGTAGGGGGAGGTCGCCGTCCAGTTACCCAGCCCGTGGGCCTGGACCGGGGCAAAGTATGACGACGACGTGTCGTTGCCAGCGCTGGTGTGCGTTCCTCCGGCGCAGTAGACATAACCGGAGTACGTCACGCAAGAGGCGAACATTATGGGCTGCGGGTAGGAGTACTGGTCGAGCGTCCAGTTGCCAATCCCGGAGGGGGAGAGCGGCGCGTAGTAGACCGAGTCGAGGGGAGAGTTGCTCACGTCCTCCCCGCCGACGCAGTAGACTGTCGCCGAGGCGGTCACGCAAGACTGGCCCAGCACCCCAGGCGTCCCTCCAGTGGAGAGCGGGTAGGGAGTGGTCGCCGTCCACGGCCCGCCGCTCTGGCCCGCGTTGTACTGGAGGTAGAACGTCAGTGCCACGAGGGCGATAAGCACCACCGCGAGAACGGCGATGACCTTGCGCGGGAGCTTTATCAAAACCGGGCCGACCGCTTCTGGTCGAATCTTAAGGGTTGTGAACCCGCCGACCCGCCGGCGCAAAGATAATAGCACGGCGCTGGATTAGCACGGCCATGAAGATCATAGAGACTCCGAACGGAGTCAAGCCGCAGGGCCCGTACTCGCAGGGGATAGTCGCGAACGGTTTCGTGTTCGTCTCGGGCACGGTAGGCATCGACCCCAAGACGGGGATGATGGTGTCCGGAGGTATCAA
>CAZAMW010000223.1:0-2939 GCA_964486265.1 uncultured Nitrosopumilales archaeon
ATCGTCTCGAAGCCGTTCGCCTACGTCAACATGTACGCTCACCACATGCCACCGTTCGTCCTCGAGGACGACAGGATGGAGAAACTCCTCACCATCGGAGCAGGCTACATGCTCGAGCAGGTCAAGAGCATGTCCGAGATGGAAAGCGTGAGTGCCCTTGAAGCAGCCATCGTCTCGCCCCAGGGAAAGAACCACGTGTTCAGCGTGCTCGACCTCTCCACGCTCAGGATGATCGCCAGGCTCTCGAACAAGCCGGTGATACTCAGGGCACAGAAGAAACTGGAGTCGGGAGACATCAGGAGCGTCACGACCGAGGGGATGAAGGGCATAACCGTCGACCCGTCCGCGCTCGAGCCAGGGGTCGAAGCATATAGGGATGCGATTTCAACCTACAGGTCGAGGACGACGAGACCTGCCCAAACGACCTGACGGAATCAAAGCGGTAATCCTCGCAGGAGGCCTTGGTACCAGGCTAAGGCCCTACACCCTCTTCGTCCCCAAGCCCATGCTCCCGGTCGGGCACACACCGATTCTGGAGCGCATCATCGGCTGGTTGAAAAAGAACGGAGTGGGAGAGGTCGTGATTTCCACGGGTTACCTGGGACACCTCATAGAGGAGTACTTCAAGGACGGCCGTGAGTTCGGAGTGAGCATCGAATACGCCAGCTCGCGTCAGGCGCTAGGAATCGCCGGACAACTGCGGAGCGCCGAGGACAAGCTGGGCGACCGATTTGTGTGTCTGTACGGAGACGCCATCCTCGACTTTGACCTCAAAAGCCTCATCGCGTTCCACGAGAAGAGCCACGCCCTGCTAACGATGGCGCTGATGGACTACGAGACGCGTGGCAAGTATGGGGTGATCGACGCAGGGAAGGACGGTCGGATCCAGAAATGGCGGGAGAAGCCGGTCTTCCACAGCGAGATTAACGTCGGATGCTACGTCATGGAGAAACGCTATCTCGATTACATCCCGCGGGGTTCGGTGTATGGCATGAAGGAGGCGTTCGACGCCGCCATGAGCAATCACGAACCGCTCTATGCCCTCAGGGTGACCGGGACGTTCCTCGACGTCGGCGACAAGCAAGCATATCTCGAAGCAGACGCCCGCTTCTCAAAGGAAGACGGAAAGATTCCGTAGTGAGGTGGGGACGACCTGGAGTTAGCGCTCTTCGAGGACGAAGCATGGAAAGACTTCCTGCCCGTCGCCGCGATGCGGCATCTTTCGCAGCAGCTCCTGGGCGACAGGCCGCTCTTCGAGCACGTCGCAGGGCGTTTCAAGGTCAGGCCGTCCCTCGTCGGAAGGGAGTATCTTGCCGGTCTGGCGAAGGAGCGGACCGGACTGCGCTACAACGATTTCGAGGGGTCGGTGCTCATGGTCAACGCTAGGGTCAACCCCCTCGTGTTGACGGAAAGACTTGCCAAAATCAGGCCAGGCTCTGTCATCATGGACAGAGGTCAGGTGGCGGTCGCCTCGGCGAGGTACGCGGAACTGGAGAGGACCGTCGAGGGAGACGGGAGCCTCTCGCAGAAGAAGCTGCTCAGGGCCTCGAAGGCCCTTGTCAGGCTGGAATCTGGGGACCGCCTTCTGTTCGACTATCCCTGGGAGCTTCTTGCGTACAACGGCCCGGCCATCGGGGCAGCGGTAGGACGGTCAAGGAAAAGACTGCTGGTCAGCCCTCGCGCCGACGTCGAGGACTTGGTCTCATTTGACACGAGCAAGGGACCGGTCATCGTCGACGAGGGTGCGCGCATCGAGGCTTTCTCGCGTGTCTCCGGACCTTGCTACATCGGAAAGAACAGCACGCTCCACTCCGCGCTCGTCAGAGAGGGCACCTCGATCGCCGACGGCTGCAAGGTGGGAGGGGAGGTGGACAATTCCATCCTCTACAGGCGCTCCAACAAGGCGCACTTCGGGTTCCTCGGCCACTCCATCGTGGCAGAGTGGGTGAACATGGGGGCGGGGGCGGTGACGAGCGACCTGAAGAACACGTACGGAAACGTGAGGGTGATGAGAGGCGGGAGGAAGGTCGACACCGGCATGCTCAAGCTGGGGACCATGGTGGGGGACATGGCGAAGATCTCCATAGGGTGCATGGTCTACGGCGGGAAGACACTGGGAGTTGCCGCGAGATGTGAGGGGATAGTCGAGGACGACGTCCCTGACTTTGCAGACTACAGCAAATCGTCCTTCGCCCGGCTCGGGCTCGAACAGGTCCTCACGACCCAGGAGAGGATGAAGGGCCGACGCGGGGAGGAGCTGACGAGCGAAGAAAGGCGCGTCATAGAGCACATCTACCCGAAGACGCCGCAGCCAGCCGTTTCTTCCCCGTGAGAGGGTTGGGATGCTTAAAAGGAGGAAGTTGCGGGTGACGCCGCATAAAGAACGCCTGACAATCCATGATGGCTGAAGACACATTAACGCTCAACAGAATCAGAGGCTCAGACCCCAAGAAGGTCTACGGGCTTTACGAAAGCTGGCCCGCCCGCGCGGAGGAGACGCTGAGGCGCAAGGTCGAGGTACCGGCGAAGAAGTACGAGAGGGTAGCCTACCTCGCGGTCGGAGGCTCCGCGACGGCTGGCGACATCATCTCCGACTGGCTCCTCTCCTCGAGCGGGGTCGAAGTCTCGGTCTTCAGGGGAGCGCTACCCAAGCTGGACTTCGAAGACACTCTCGTGATCATATGCAGCACCTCGGGCGACACTGTCGAGACGCTCAGGATGGCTGAGACGGTCCGAAGGCACCGCGCCCAGGTGGTCACGATATCTCACGATGGCAGGCTGAAAGAGATGGCTGAGAAAGAGGGGCTGATCCACGTCGAGATCGACCTGGCGAAGGCGCCCCGCTACAGCCTGCCGTACAGCCTCTTTACCTCGATATCGGTGCTCAGGGCCGCATCCCTGCTGAGCGGGGTAGAATGGGAGATAGATGATGCGGTCTC
>CAZAMW010000224.1:0-2908 GCA_964486265.1 uncultured Nitrosopumilales archaeon
CGTGCATCTCTGTTAACGGCCGCGACGGCATGAGTCTGCCAGTCGGATTCACGATTCAGGCGTGGATATTCCCGACGAGGCCGGGCAAGGGCGAGCAGGGGATTGTCACATTCACCGACAGGCGGAGCGGGGATTTCGCTGGACTGACCCTGGACCGTAAAGGATTCCTCTCCGTTGTCTTGAAAGCGAAGGGGACGAAGTCAGTTCTGCGAGCGAGAAAGCCATTGCTCGCGTCAACCTGGTATTTTGTGGCGTGCACCTTCGATGCCGAAACGTGGAGGGCCAGCGTACTGCAGGAGCCGGTCGTGGCCTCGCCCATGGAGACGGGCGCGAGGACCTCGGGGAAGTTTCGACCCTCCGGCTACAGCGGGAATCTGGGCCAAGTGCTCATCGCTTCACACCCTGAGGCCAACCCTACATCGGGATACTTCAACGGCAAGGTCGACCGACCCAGGCTCTTCGCCAAGGCGCTGAGCGCGGATGAACTGAGGTCGCTCAGGGACGGGGCGTCCCCGGCCGCAACAGGTCTCGATCTGAGGGCCGCCTGGGACTTTTCCCGGAAGACCGGTACGAAATTCGTGATCGACACTTCGGAATACCAACTCCACGGTACGACGATCAACAGCCCGAAGAGGGCCGTAACGGGTTACAACTGGACCGGGAAGGAGATCGACTTCAAGAGAGCTCCCGAAGAGTACGGCGCGATTCACTTCCACGAGGACGACCTAGACGACTGCCTGTGGGCGAAGGATATCGTATTTCAGGTTCCTGAAGGCATGCGGAGCGGAATCTACGCGCTCAAACTGAAGATATCCGGCCATGTCGACTATGTCCCGTTCTTTGTGAGACCCAAGAGAGGGTCACGGTCAGCCAAGATAGCGTTCCTCGTCCCCACGCTAAGTTACCTCGCCTACGGCGACGACCACTTCATCTCCGACCCGGAGCTGCAGAAGCGCGCCGGTATGCCCAAGGGGTTTGTGTATCCTCGCACTAAAATCGACAGGTACCTGGTGAAGACAAACCTCCTCAGCCTCTACGACAAGCACACCGACAAGAGCGGTGTCTGCTACGTCTCTAGGCTCCGCCCAATCCTGACGATGAGGCCCGACTATCTGGAGGCCGTCCAGGCCGACGGGAGGGGGGCGCCACACCAGTTCTCGGCTGACCTCTGGATTACCGACTGGATGGACGTCAAGGGGTTCCGATATGATGTGATCACCGATGAGGACCTCCACCACGAGGGGATCAGCCTCGTGAAGCCGTACAAGGCGATTGTGACCGGGACTCATCCGGAGTACTGGACCGGTCAGATGCTCGCGACACTTGAGAGATACTTGAGCGAGGGAGGGAGGGTAATGTACATGGGCGGAAACGGCTTCTACTGGGTGACCTCAATCGACCCGGAGAGGCCCTACATTTTTGAAGTTAGGCGATGGGGTGGCACCCAGAGCTGGACTTCCGAGCCAGGAGAATTCTATCATAGCAGCACGGGAGAACTGGGGGGATTGTGGAGGAACAGGAACAAGGCGCCGCAGAAGATACTCGGCGTGGGGTTTACAGCGCAGGGGCATGGACCCAACAGACCCTACGCGAGACTTCCCGACAGCTTCGACCCGCGCGCAGCTTTCATCTTCGAAGGAATCGGGAAAGAGGAGATTATAGGGGACTTCGACTGCCTCGACCAGGGCCCTCGCGCTGCAGGGTACGAATTCGACAGGCTGGACTACTCGATCGGCACGCCGAAGCATGCGTTGCTGCTCGCGAGCGCGACTGGTTTCTCCGATTATTACCAGCACGTCATCGAAGAAGTAGACAGCGCCGACTCGAAGCAGGGAGGGACGGTGAACGGAAAGGTGAGGGCCGATATGACGTATCTCGAGTGCCCCAACGATGGAGCCGTATTCTGTACTGGCTCAGTAACCTGGTCGGGATGCCTTTTCTTCAACAACTACAAGAACAACGTGTCACGCATCACCGAGAATGTCCTCAGGGCCTTCTCTGAGCGGGATAACCTGGTTCCCGCGTCCCATTAAACAGGGGCGTCCCTGTCAACTCCTTCGGATTGAGTGCGGACCGGGGACAGAGACTCGTGATTTTCGCAACGCTAGCGACGGTTTCGATTCAGCCCATGGCGGCTTCTGGCGGGCCAGCTCCGGTCGTGGTGACCATCCACTCGATGCCGTCGGGAACACTCTCGGTTCACCAGAGCCTGCTGTGCTTCTGTGAGTCTGGAGCCTCAAAGCCGATGAACAGCGAGGGCTTCGAGAGCCTCGATGGCTTATCGCTAATCATCATTCTAGTCGCGGCTGTCCTGGCATCGATTATCAGTATCTCCGAATGAGCGCGGAATTATGACAAAGGTCTATTATCTGTATAAATATCTATTGTATAGCAGAATTATGTCGCCGATTCAATTCGTCAACCTTTTTCGACCAGAATTGGCACGCCGAAGAGCGCGGGGCGCCCTGTGCGTCTCCTGCCACAGCGCGAGCGCTGGGATGAAGAGGGGCACCATGAGCAGCGTCTGCTGGAGGCCGTACTTCCAGCGCGAGTGCGCAAAGTCAGCCAGCTCCTCCCGTATCTCTTCCTGCGCCGTCCCGGAGCGGGCCATCGAGACCCCGTAGACGAGCAGCGGGGCGTAGTCGACCCCAAGGAGGAGCAGGTAGACGCCCAGTCCGATGATGAACGGAGATTTCAGGCCGCCGAAGAGGAGCGCCACGAGACCCAGCGCACCGATGCCGAAGACGCCGAGGCCGAACTCGACGAGTATGATGCGAGTACCGCGGAAGTGGAGGTCGAGGGCGGCCAGCTTGCGGACGTCTATGAAGCGCCCCTGACTCACGGGCGCAGGGTCCCGCGGGGGGATTTTACGCTTTCGGCCGACGGGTCAGGCTCCGGAAGAGAGTTC
>CAZAMW010000225.1:0-2907 GCA_964486265.1 uncultured Nitrosopumilales archaeon
TCCAGAGCCGCTGATGGCAACTTCCCTGAGCCTGGCCTTCTCGTCCTGGGCGAGAGGAAGGTTCTCGTTGAAGCTGGTCGGCTGACCTTCGCGGAACGCCTGAACGGAGATGCTCTTCACGTCCCGAACTCCTTCTGCGGAGAGGATGAAGGAAGCTATGCGACTGAATATCACCGTGTCACCTGTCTGGAGTGACTCGATGTAGCCCTCCAGACGCTCCTCACTCAGCGTCTGCACTTTCTCGAGCTGCGCATCCCGTTCGAGTTCCACGACGGCCCTGACGCCAAGGAGGACGAGTCTGGGCCTGACCACCTCAACCACGACCCCGGCGGCGCGCGCCTCCTCGACGACGCGACGTATCTCTTCGATGTCACCGCCATCTACTATCACCCGCACCACTCCGGGTACGGGGAACTGCACAGCCTCGCCCTCGATCTCGGTGCTGAAGGGTATGGGCAGCTCCTGAATCTTCACAGGACGAACGACCCCGGGAACGTCCTCGACCCGCTGCTTGAGTGCGACCCCCGTCGCCCTGCCCAACGACTTGAGCTCGCCTCTCGCCCTCGTGCGGAGCTCGTCGTCGCCCTCTACAGGGGAGCCCCCTGTCAGTGGTCTCCTGTTGATTACGTACTCTACACCCTCTACGGGCTTGGGCATGAGCACAATTGTGCCCGCCAGCACGTTGCCTGCGGGACCCGGCTCGTCGGCCTCGACCATGGCCTCGGCCTCCCATAGGCCTTCCTGCGTCCTCTGGAGCGCCGCCTTCGAAGTGGTGTGGAAAAGGAGAGCCTCGTTGGCGCGCTTGGAGAGCGTCGAGACCCTCGTCCCTGCTGGTATCGTGACCTGCTGGTATGTCTTGTAGTTGACCGTGAACTCGCTGCTCACATCCGGCGAGGTCCCTCCCTGGACCCAGACCAGAGAGTTCTCGGCGAGCCGATAATCGACCCCCTTCTTGAACTGGAGAGGAGCCCCTCCGGCCATCCCGCGTACGGCGACTATCTCCTTCACCGGCGATTGCTTGAGCGGGTACTCTGGCCGCTGCTCGTGCAGGAAGACCTCTTCGATGGTGCTACCCTCCTGCGGCGCGCTTTTCCTTCCAAACATCACGGGGCCGACGGCCTTCTGAGGGGGGCGCCTCTTGGCACCTAGCAGGGCTACGACCTGGTCGAGAGCGCTTCCAGTGGCGGTGTCGATGAAGCCGGAGGCGTAGACGTAGTCCATCTGGACGTAAAGGTACTCCATCTCCCTTCCTATCGCCTCCACTATCGTCCTCACTACGCTGCCCGGGTTGACGTCCGTTATCGGCGATGGACGACCGAAGGAGTAGCTTACTCGGAACATGCTCATGTGGTCGGGCTTGGCTCCCGTCTTCCACTCGACCATGTTGTCGGAGAGGGTATAGTCGGTCTCCTCGGAGAACACGCGTCTTGCCCCCTTTACCAGCCCCTCGACCTTGGCGATGCTCCGCACGCGTTCCTCGGTCCCGAGCTTGTACCTGACCTTCGATGAATCGTAGACGTGCTTCTCGTCGACCACTCCTCTGGTCAGCTGCTCGAGGATCGACTCTGTGATCTCGGCGAACGACTTTCGGGAGTAGGGCGAGGACAGCCTAGGCCACCTCCAGGTAGAACGGGAGCACGATGTTCAGGGGCACCTCCCCGCCTATGGCTGAAACACTGAGCTCGATCCTCACGGCTTCCGCGCGGCCTTCCATGGGTGTGACCTGGAGCGAGAGTATCTCCTTGACCCTCGGCTCGTGTGAAAGTGCCTCCCTGATGATGACCTTTATACGCTCTCGCGTCGTCTCGTTGTTCGGCTCGCCTATCAGGTCGTACAGCCTGGAGCCGTAGCGCCTGTGTCCTATCTCGGTGAGCTCACCACGGCGAGTCCTTATCCTGTGCACTATCGCCTGTCCGAGGTTCATCTCGTCCGAGACCAGGTCCAGGTCGCCGGAGGGAGAGAGGGCGAGGTCGGCGCCGGTCTGCGTCTCGACCAGCTTCAGGTCTTTGCCGAGGACGCCCTTAGCCTCGCTCACTCCTCGGAACCTCCGGATAGCGTGAGCGTCGTGATGAAGCCCTTGGTCTTGGCGAAGAGATGCTCGACCCCTCGCACCTGGTAGTCGCCGTTCATGCTCTCGTCCGTCATCCCCGAAAGCTGTACCGTGTCGTTAAGAAAGACTGCTGCGTCACCCACCACCCTGAGCTCCAAGAAGGCGTTCCTCGCGACCAGTGTCAGGAGAGAAGACCCGACACTGGCGGCGGTGTCCGCGTCGCGGACCGCTCCGTCATCTATGGTGAGGGCACCTCCATCGCCGCTGGTGGCATCGACGGGGGTCTTGGTGAGCCAGTGCACCGCGTCAGCCCCCTTAGAGCTCGAGGGGCTCTCGCCGTAAACGTGCACGGAGCCGAACATCGCGTCCCGGTCGATCCGGGCTGCCGAGACGACGGTCTTGCCGTACTCGAACCGTTTCGGAGTGCCCGCTTCGTATGGGCCGAAGACCAGCGAGTCGTCGGCGTCAGCGTACGTTTCGTGGCCGGATCTTCCGGCTAGTCCGACGATATGTTCGTGGGCGTTCTTCGCGCTGTCGACAGCGTAGAAGGGCAGCTGGACTCCATCCTCGACGCCGCCGACCGAGACGTTTGCGGACCCCGCGAGGTCGCTGACGATGGCGCCGCAGGTCTGGTTCTCGAAGTACTTGTCCGTCCTGAACCGCTGGAGCTTCGCAACCGAGTTCAGGGCGAGCACGCGCATGTACCCGAACTCCTTGACCACTGAATCTATTGTACCGGTGAAAACCTTCGTCGTATCGTCGACGTATCCGAGCGAGGCATCGAACGTGTCTCCCACCGCGAACTCGAGGTCAGGATTGTCAGCGGAAAGCACCACTCGGCACAGGCCCGCCCTCCC
>CAZAMW010000226.1:0-2867 GCA_964486265.1 uncultured Nitrosopumilales archaeon
GCGAAGGCCGCGAACCAGTTGTTGAAGTCGCCATAGAGGATGACCCAGGTGTCCCTGGTTATGCCGGCGTTCCCGAAGAGCGACTCCAGCTGCTCCTTGCTCAGGAGGTCCCTGCGGACCGGGTCGTTGATGTCCTTCTTCCAGTCGAAGAGGACCGCGCCCGGAATGTGACCTATGGCATAGTTCGCTGCCGGATCATAGTCGACCTCGGCTAGCCTGACGTTTGCGTCCCTGTGGTGCTGCAGCACCCAGTTGGTGTCCACGAGGACGTCCGGATGAGCGTACTGCTGAGCGTTACTCATAAAACCTGTCCCAGAATATTCTCTATATTAATTGTCCTGCCCATATTATTCTGGGGCGAATATGAACGTGAGCTGTCGGTCGGCTAGCGCGCCATGCGCCCCGAAAGGTAGAATGCCAGCATCGACAGCGGTACTGCCACCCCGTAGCAGAGGGCCGAACCGACGAAGACCCCGTAGAGCGGGAAGGCGTATCTCGCGGTGACTATGTAGGGGACTATTGTGAAGACGGTCGACAGCATCACGGGGAGGGCCATCGCCCTTGTGGCCTCGACGCCCTCGACGGTCCCCGTGATGTAGATGGTCGAAGTGATGATGGCCGGGAATGATGCGAATATGCCTCCGACGAGCGGACCTAGCACCTGACTTAGGTAGACGGCGCTGACTATGATGCCGCCCGCCAGAACGAACCTCCAGGCCCACTGGAAGGCCGTGGGCCTGACGCCGTGGCTGGGCACGACCGGTTCCTTCCCGCGCGCCAGGAGGAGATACCCCATCCCGCAGACGACGTAGAACCCCACGAGCGCCGTCCAGAAAGTCACGTCTCCGTGGACGACCGCCTCCGAGACGGCGACGCTCGAGAGGGTCCAGAAGACCAGCCCTCCGAGCAGCCCGACCGACAGCCTCGTCACCCGCGTTATGTACGAGTAGACGAGAGGGAAGGTCGCGGTAAAGCCCAGCGCCAGGGGAAGCGCTGTGGTAGCTTCGACAGCGGCCCCCGTCGATTCGGTCCACCCTATGAAGACGAGCGAGAACGCGACGGTGGACGGAAAGCCCGCCAGGAGCCCTCCAAGCCTTGCGCCGTATCTTATCGTCGCCACGGTGATCAACGAGACCCATCCGCCGCCGACGAGGAACGAGAGGATCAGCCTGATGAGGAGGACGTCCATCTGGCGAGGTCAGGATGCGACCTCTGGCTTTGTAAAGCCTTCAGAACGCGGCCGCTCCGCGAACAGCTAACTCCGGCCGCCTCGCAAGCCCTCGGTCTCGCCCTGCTCATCTCCGGAATCGCAGTCTACTCATCCGCCCTCGAGGGTCTCGGCACGACGAGCATCGGGACGCCTTCGTCGCCGCGGACGGTCGAGTCGACGGCTTCAGTCTCGCCTTCGGTTAGAGGGACATCCCAAGGTTTTATTCCCGGACGGACTGACGGTTTGTGTTTATGGCAGACACGGGAGGCTACCGGGGTCCATCGCTCAAGCTCATCGAAGGAGCGGCCCTCGCGGTGGGCGACGTCGTGGAGCTGGACCTCGGCGCGGAGAAGGTGACCGGGAGCATCGTCCCGCGCTATCAGTACGACGACGACTCGCATCTCGTGCTCAAGCTCAAGAATGGCTACAACGTAGGTATCAGGGTAGGACGCGTCAAGTCGGTCAGGAGGCTGTCGGGGGGCGAGAAGCCGGCATTCATATCTGAGGCGCCGCAACCCAGGGCGGACCTCCCTGAAGTGGCGATCCTTGGGACTGGAGGTACGATAGCGAGCCGGGTCGACTACAGGACCGGCGCTGTACACCCGGCCATATCGTCCGAGGACCTCTATTCGCTGATCCCGGAGCTCTCGGAGGTCGCCCGGATAAGTCCCGAGATAGTGCTCACGGTCTACAGCGAGAACCTAGAGCCCGCGGACTGGCAGAAGACAGCCGACAAGGTCGCCGAGGCCGTCAAGAGGGGCGCCCGTGGGGTGGTCGTGACCACGGGTACCGACGCGATGGGCTACACGTCTGCTGCCCTCAGCTTCGCTCTGCAGGGGATACCGGTACCTGTGATAGTCGTGGGTTCGCAGCGTTCCTCCGACAGGCCGTCGTCAGACGCGTATCTCAACCTCATCGGCGCTGTCTCGATTGCCGTGTCTGCGGACATCTCGGGCGTCTATCTGGCCATGCACTCGGACATGAGCGACGACACCCTCACCGTCCACAGGGGCACAAGGGTCAGGAAGAACCACACCAGCTCCCGTGATGCGTTCCAGTCGATAGGGGTGGACCCGGTCGCCTACTGGACGAGGAACGGACTGGAGTCGCTATCAAATGGTGTCCCGAGAAGGGGGACGGGGAGCTTTGTCCCGCGTTCGAAGTTCGAGCCCTCGGTAGGGCTCGTCAAGTTCTATCCGTCGATGGCGACTTCTTTCTTCGAGGGCGCGGCGAACGGGCTGAAAGGCCTCGTCATCGAGGGGAGCGGTCTCGGTCACATCAACAGGAAGAACATTGCTGCGGTCGCCGGGTTCGTGAAGTCGGGAGGGGTCGCATGCATGACCTCCCAGTGCATATGGGGGCGAGTCGACATGAACGTGTACGACACTGGCAGGGACCTCCTCGAGGCGGGTGTTGTGCCATTGGAGGATATGCTGCCAGAGACCGCCTTGGTGAAGCTGATGTGGGCCCTGGCGAACACCAGCTCGACGGGAGACGCCCGAAGTCTGATGTTGACCGACCAGGTGGGAGAAACTACGAGCCGCACGTTGTCAAGCCGGTCGACATGAGCCTCCCATTCGACCCAAGGGCGAGTAACGTCAAGGTCGGAATAGAGATACACCAGCAGCTGGCGACTCCGACCAAGCTCTTCTGCCCG
>CAZAMW010000227.1:0-2820 GCA_964486265.1 uncultured Nitrosopumilales archaeon
CCCCGGGGTATGCGGGTCGACCCGCATAGACTAAACACCGGGGCCGCCGGGCCGAGGATATGGGTGGACCACTCAAGGTCGGAGTCATCGGCCTGGGCACGTGGGGCGAGAAGCATCTCCAGGTCCTGAAGGGGACCGCTGGAGTCGAAGTCGTGGCGGTGTGCGACACGAGTCAGGACCGGGT
Source organism: uncultured Nitrosopumilales archaeon (assembly GCA_964486265.1). Taxonomy (GTDB): domain Archaea; phylum Thermoproteota; class Nitrososphaeria; order Nitrososphaerales; family Gagatemarchaeaceae; genus Gagatemarchaeum. Next base: position 185 of record CAZAMW010000227.1, read on the forward strand.
GCGGGCGCTCGCGGCGAGGTACGCAGCGGGCAGGCCCTACACGAGCTTCACAGAGATGCTCGCCAACGAGAGGCTCGATGCCGTCCACGTCGTCACGCCCGAACCCGCTCACCGGGAGCCTGTCGTGCAGGCCTCGTCGAAGGGCATCCACGTGCTCGTCGAGAAGCCGATGGCGACGAACCTGGAAGACGCCGACGCCATGATCCGGGCGTCCGAGACGAACGGGACCATCCTGATGGTGGGGCACGTCCTCCGCTGGGACGCGAGGTACGCCATGGTGAAGGACGTCATCGAATCGGGGGGCTTTGGGAAGATAGCCTCGATCTTTGCGAGGAGGTCCGTCAACAGGGCGCAGGCCCCGACCTTCCTGAGTCGGTCGACCCCGGTGATGCAGCTGGGGATACACGACATCGACATCATGCTCTGGTACAAGAGGTCGAAGGTGAGGCGCGCCTACTGCAGGTCCTCGAGGATTCTCGACTTCAAGTATCCTGACAACACGACCTCGACGCTGGAGTTCGAGGACGGGTCGTTCGCCGTCGTCTACAACTCGTTCTCGCTGCCGGACAGCGTGCCCGCGTTCGTGGGCGCGCGTATGGAGGTGCTGGGGGAGAAGAACTTCACAGTCATCGACATGTCTGAGCAGGGCCTCTTCGTCTCGGACGACAAAGGGTACAGGACGCCCGACACCACGCTCATCCCCGTCGTACGGGGCGAGCTCGGCGGGACGCTGAGACAGGAGATAGAATACTTCGCGCGCTGCGTCGCCTCGGGGAAGCAACCCGAGATAATCAGGCCGGAGGAGTCGCGGGAGGCCCTGCAGGTGACGCTGGCGTGCGAGAGGTCGATGGCCGACGGCAGGCCGGTCGAGCTGGACTGATGGGAAGGCCAGGCTCTAGATTAGCGCAACCTCGGACTTTCTGTCGAAAAGGTGCATATTCGAGGTGTCGATCTTGACCTTGATCTTTTCGCCCATCTTGGACTTGTACTCGGCGGCACCCACGAACTTGTAGATCGAGTCCCCGAGCTTGACATCGACCTGCGTCTCAATGCCGAGCGGCTCTACGGCGTACACTTCTCCTTCGAACACTGCGTCCCCGCTCGCAGTTACCTGCTGCATGTCCTGCGGGCGGACTCCGACGATGAGCTCTCCGCCGGTGGTGCCCTTGGAGATCATGTCGCCCATGGTCTTGTCCACGTTTATCGTGAAGAATTCGTTCGTGACCACCTGGTGGCTGTTGACGTTCTTGAGCTCCGCGTTGAAGAAGTTCATCGGGGGGGTGCCCATGAAACCCGCCACGAACAGGTTGGCGGGTTTGTGGAAGACCTCGAGAGGCTCGCCTATCTGGGATATCTTCGCATGGTTCATGACCATGACCCGGTCGGCCATCGTCATGGCCTCGACGTGGTCGTGCGTGACGTATATCGTGGTGATCTTGAGCTCCCTCTGCAGGGCGATGATCTCCGCGCGCATGTGCACCCTGAGCTTCGCGTCGATGTTCGAGAGCGGCTCGTCGAGCAGGAAAAGCCTGGGCTCGCGGACTATAGCCCTCGCGAGGGCCACCCTCTGGCGCTCCCCTCCGCTGAGCTGGTAGGGCTTCTTCTCGAGAAGGTGTGTGATCCTGAGCTTCACGCCAACGGCCGCGACCTTCTCCTCGATGAGCTCCTTCTTCATCTTCCTGAGTTTCAGCGGGAAAGCAATGTTGCCGTGGACGGTCAGGTTGGGATAGAGCGCGAAGGTCTGGAAGACCATGGCGACGTCCCTCTTCTCAGGCGCCATCGTGTTGACGAGCTGGTCGTCGAAGTAGATGTTCCCCGAGGTCGGCTCCTCGAGCCCTGCTATCATGTTCAGCGTCGTCGTCTTGCCGCATCCGGAAGGTCCTAGAATTATGAAGAACTCCTGGTCTTTCACCTCGAAACTCGAGCTGTCGACCACAGTCACGTTCCCATAGTCCTTTGATACGCTATCGAACTTAACCCGTACCAAACTGCCGCTGACAGAGGGCGTGACCTGATATATGTGTTTCCCCGCGGGTTCTGTCGCCGCAGGGAGGCTAGTCCTTCCGGCACACGAGGACCAGGGTCGGGCTCTCCGCGGTCACGGGGCCGGGAGAGACGAGACCCCCGAAGCCGCCGACGTACGACCATCCCGCCTCGGTGGCCATTTCGCGAAGCTCGTGGAGGGTGTAGACCCTGCCCGAGACGTGCAGGGTGAGCTCCGGCTTCAGGGTCCCGTCGGGGAGCTCGTTGTAGAAGCGCCAGTCGTCTTCGAGGGTCGACTCCTCCGCGTTGAACTTCGCGACGTCTATGAGTCGCAGGTTCTGGGATATTGCCTGGATGTTGAATGGCTGGAACCTCCTCAGCAGGGAGTCCCGGTTGAGCGTCTCCAGTATCAGCAGGCAGCCGGGTGCCGCTGCCTTGAAGAGGTCCTTCAGGAGCCGCGCGTCCTCGGCCTCTCCGTAGGCGCCTATCGAGCTGAAGAGGCTCACTATCGCGTCGAAGCCGCCCTCCTTGAGCCTGTCGAGCTCTTCCGCCACCCTCCGGACGTCCCCCCTGTAGAACCTGAGCCGGGCCTGGTCGAGGCCCTGGCTCGACGCCCACGACTTTGCCCGAGCGATGAACAGCGAAGAGAGGTC
>CAZAMW010000228.1:0-2808 GCA_964486265.1 uncultured Nitrosopumilales archaeon
GAGTGCGTAGATGTACGAGAAGTCTGCGGCCGGGTAGAGCTGGACGAGATAGTACGCGACCGAGGACCCGATTATCCCGGGCAACGAGAAGACGACAGCGAGAATCGAGATGTCCCGCAGGACCGCTCGTCCGCTCGTGGCCCTGCTTTTCGCGAATATCCAGTAGGTAGCGCCTACGATCATCGGCTCGAGAGCCTTGTGGATTGCGAAGGCGACACCGGGAACGAACCCGCCGAAGGCGGCGAGGAGGTTGCCGTTCGGGGCCGTGGCTGCGGTCCCGCCTATCACTGCTCCTTCTGCCCCGCCGTGTATGCCGACTCCGACCGCCACGAGAAGAGGGATCATGAAGGCGAAGCTGCTCTCGCCCTCTGCCGACGAGAAAAGCCCCCTGTCGAGGGCGAAGACGCCCAGAACCCCTGCGGCGAAGAGGACCCAGTACAAGATGTGAAAGAACCCTCCCGTGTAACCAGAATCCACCGTGAGGTAAGAGGAGCCGGCGATGGTGTCCGAGAAGAACCAGAGGTACAACCCTATCGCAAAAGCCGCGAGGTACTTGGCACTGAGATACCTGGCGAGCAGCGAGAGAACCCCGAGCCCGACGAACGCCGGTACGATGAAGGATGCGATGGCATCTCCCAAGGTCTCCGCGAAACCTATCATCGTAGGGGAGGAGCCGCAGAAGAACGTTAAGCTTTGTGGCTCAAGTTTCGAGGAATTCGCTTTTGCCGGCGGCACTGATATATATCAAGGATGATAGAAATCAGCTAGAATGGCGATAGTGAGTCTCTCGTTTCCCGACGGGATGTTGAAGGAGATGGACACGATCCAGGAGTCGCTGGGATACACGGGGAGGTCGGAGCTCGTGAGAGCGGGAGTCAGACTCTTGATGCAGGACGTGAAGGAGAAGGAGGGGCTCTCGGGGAACGTGAGCGCGGTCGTGGTCGCCACGCACTCGGAGGAGAACGAGGAGAAGGTCACCAAGATCAAGCACAGGTTCGACGACATCGTCCGGACTCACATACACAACAAGATAACGCGGAACAACTGCGTCGAGCTCTTCCTGCTCGAGGGTCCCGCCAAGTCCGTGGCGAGGATGGCCGAAGAATTCCAGAAGGAAGATGCGATAAGGAGCGTCAAGCTGGTCATGATCTGATTCTTGGCTGGAGAGTGGTCTCCTCTCTTGAGAATCGTGTTACGGCGTCATATACTCCCAGCCCGTCAACTGTCGCTGATGCGGGGTGGCGTCCTGTCCTTCACGGGTTGAGGCCCTCTGGTCGACTTGGTCACCGATGCTGCCTGCTACGTCGCTGACCTGGGTCGGGTTCTCGCTGCGGACCATGTGGCCGATCTTAGTATTTGCGCCCATCTATCGCACGTCTGTTGTCGCGGTTGGCCGGGCCATGCTCGGCAATTCGGCCGTCGCCGTAGTCCCCGCACCGGGCTCTGTGATTGTCGTAGGTTGTACCGCTGCAGGTCCTGCGGGACGGGCTGATGGCGGTGGCGGGCTTCTGGCGGTCTTTCCGTTCGACTTTTCGCAGCTGGCGGACCTCCTTCCGCGTTCTGTCCAGCTCGCGTTCTTCTGGGTGAACAACGACGCCGGCGCTCTGGTACTTGTCATAATCGGCGTCGCCAGCCTGGCGAGCATGGTCTACAACTCCGTGATGTTCCTCGTCGTCTCCCACGCAGAGTCGACGGGTCACGACGGACGCGGCCCGACTCCTTCGGGCTGGCAGGTCTAGGCGACCGTCAGCTTCCCGGAGAGCCAGGGTTTCATGACGACGTCCCATGGCGTCACGACCCTTCCGCCGGCCACGAGGCAACCTCCCCTGTCTTTTCTCAGGTTCAGGGCGGCGCTCCTCGCCGGCATCCTCTGGCTGACCGCTATCGGGGCGGAGGCAACCAGCCGTGTTATCGGGGTCGCGAGAGCGTCCCTTCCTCCTTCGCGCCCAATCTCCTCGAGGACGGTGGGGCTGAAGAGGTAGTTCATGACGCTCCGGTCCGAGATGTACGAGCGGCCTCCCGGCAGGAAGACCCGTCGGTGCCTGTTGCGGAACATGGTCCGCAGCGCGTCGCGTATGGTAATCGCGCCCGGAGTGGTCAGGATCTTGGTGCCCACGTCCTCCGCCCTCATATCGGTGCGAAGGGCCCCGGTACCGTAGAGTCTCAGAACATCCCAGAGGCCGACGAGGCCGGGCCTGGAGGCCAGGGTTCCGTCGTGGACGACTGCGAAACCCAACCGACGCGACCTGAACGCCTCGAAGAGCGAGTCCAGCTCGGCCCGGGCGCTCACAACGGGCAGTTCGTCAGAGGCCGCCTCGCACGGGCCCCTGAGGACCTCTGCGAAGCGTCTGGGGCTGAGCTTCATGAAGAGCGGCAGACTGGAGAAGCCGAAGACCGCCCTCGAACCCTTCTTCGCAAGGGGCAGTATCGGGACGGCGTCGACGTCATCCATCCGAAGGAGGTAGAGGATGGTGAGCAGAGGATACCCAGCCTTGACCGTTGGATACTGAGTCTGCATGATTCTTGGGAAGGCCTGGATTATCTTCAAGAAATTGCGATGTTTGCAAAGGTCCAGGCTGCATTTAACCAGAACGTATCGATTGCAGCGATGTGTCGCTGCTCAGGCTAGCATAGGCGCCTTGGTCCCAGCCATTCTGGAAGGTTGGAGCTGCGAATTGGTAGAGAATAAGTGGGCCGGGGCGGATTTGAACCACCGGCCTTCGCTGTGTGAGAGCTTGACGGATCGCTCTGACGTCCTGACCAGGCTAGACGACCGGCCCTGCCCAGCGCTCTATCGCCATCGGATTT
>CAZAMW010000229.1:0-2794 GCA_964486265.1 uncultured Nitrosopumilales archaeon
AGACGCCAATGTCCGAGAGCGCCTTCTTCGAGCTCAGGCGAGGGCCTCGAGCACTTCTTGCTCGTGGCCGTCGACCTTAACCTTCCTGAAGACCTTCTTTATCCTCCCGTCCTTGCCGATCACGAAGGTCGACCTCTCGGTCCCCCAGTACTTTTTCCCGTAGTTCTCCTTCTCGACCCAGGTTCCGTAGAGCTTGTTCGCCTCGAGGCCTTCGTCGCTGACCAGCACGAAGTTGAGGCCGTACTTCTTGATGAACTCGGCGTGGGACTCGAGGGAGTCTCTGCTGACGCCCAAGACCACGGCGTCGGCTGCCCCGAACTTCGGGAGGCTGTCCCTGAAAGAGCAGGCCTCCTTGGTGCACCCCGGCGTGTCGTCCTTCGGGTAGAAGTAGAGCACGACGTTCTTCCCCCTAAGCTCGCTCAGCTTCACGTCCTTGCCCGTCGACGACGGGAGCGAGAAGTCCGGAGCCTTGTCGCCTTCCCTGAGCTCTTGTGGCAATGGCGTAGACGAGCCGGCAGGACTAGTAAAACATGCCGGGGCCTAGGGCGAGACTATCTGGGCGTTGATCTGCTTCCTGCTGGCGAAGCCCTCGTGCTGGGTGTGCCAGAACTCTATCCCGGCCTCCCCGTACTTCCAGCAGAGGTAGACCACATCCCCGAACCGCTTCGCGGGAAAGTCGACCAGCCCCGTGTCGATGTCACGGAGCTTCAGCCCCGTGTCCTCGAGCTCCTGTATCTTCTGCATGAGGTCCTTGACGATGGTGTCGAGCTGGTCGGTCTTCTGCCTCCCTTCGGGGACCTCGAAGCCGACCAGGCTGAACCTCTCGATCTCGTCGCGGAGGTCGTCGGCGACCTTCTTCCTCTCCATTATCGCCTTGAGCTTCACCTTGACGTCCGGTAGCATGCGCATCGCCTCCTGCGGAGTGAAGAGATGGGCAGGCTCATCCTTGGATGATCCTGGTGGCGTCGGTATCCCTCAGGACAGATGTCTTGAAAAGATTAGGATATATTCCTTCGGTGAGAAAAATGTCCGGGCCCCATGCCTAAGTATCTTGATGGGGGAGGTCGAGGCTCCCACATCTGCGCGACCCGTGCGCCTGCGAGCGCGACCGGGACGAAGCTGATTCCTTCGCTGATGGCAGATGGGGAACCGAAGGCATAATACCCTTATGGCCTGCGTGAAGTCCGAGCGCGACTTTGTACACTCGTGGCGGGGACAAGGGCGAGACGAGCCTCTATGGAGAGGGCCGCGTCCCGAAGGACTCGCTGCGCGTGGAGGCCTACGGGACGATCGACGAGCTGAACAGCTGCATCGGAGTGGCGCTCTCGGCCTGCCATGACAGGGGGCTCTCAGGCCAGCTGAAGATGGTGCAGCGCGAGCTCTTCACCGCGGGCGCCGACCTCGCGACATCGTTCGTGGCAGGAGGTGCCTCGGCGCGCGTCCCCAGGATAGGGAAGAAGGATACCCGGCGCCTTGAGAGGTCGGTCGACTCCCTGCAGAAGAGGCTCCCGAGGCTCACCAGGTTCATACTCCCGGGAGGGGGCGAGCTCTCATCGAGGCTCCACCTCGCCCGGTCTGTGTGCAGGCGCGCCGAGAGGAGGGTCGTGAGCCTCGGCAGGTCCGAGAGGATAAACCCGGAGATGGTCCCATACCTGAACAGGCTCTCGACGTACCTGTTCAACGCGGCGCGGTACGCGAACGCCCTAGAGCGGGTCGAGGACGAGGTGTGGAGCGCCAGGTAGCGCTGCGCCCTAGACCTTGCGGTTGTCCCACGAGTCCACCTTCTCGGGGACGAACTCGATGAACGCCCGCCTCTCCGTCATCCTCTCCTTCACCCACTCCTTTGGCATCTCCGCGGCCTTCCACTGGCGTTCGGAGTACTTCTCCTCGAACTCCTCGGTGAGCTTGGCTATCAGTCTGCTCTCGGTGACGAGTCGTGACCTGCCCCACATGACCACTCCCCGGAGCTCCCGGTACCGGTCCCCGTCGTCTATCACGACGCAGGCCTTGCCCTTTCCGGCCAGCCCGACCTTCACCTTGTAGTCCTGGGCGCGCATGTAGACCGTTTCGCCTCTGACAACGAACCAGATCGGCGTGACGTGCGGGTAGCCGCTGTCCATCGAGAAGCCAAGGTATACCCGCCTCTGCGACCCGAGGAACGCCCAGACCTCGCGGCGGGACATGGCCACATACTGCCTGTTCGCCCGCTTGTAAGTGACCAACGCCCGAGTCGCCCAGGGTTGTCGGGATAAGGATTAGGCTTCGCGTGCTATTTGCCCTTGAAGCTCGGCTTCCTCTTCTCGAGGAAGGCGCTCATGCCCTCCTTCTTGTCCTCGGTCGCGAAGAGGCCGTAGAAGAGCATCAGGCTCGACTCGAGCCCCTGCGAGAGCCCCACTTCCTGAGACGCTGCGATCGCCTTCTTGGCGGCCCTCACCGCGACGGGGGACTTGGAGGCTATCTCGACGGCGATCTTCGTCGCCTCCTCGAGGTACTTGCCGGGTGGGACGACCCTGTTCACGAGCCCCATCGACTTCGCCTCCTCGGCCGTGACCATCGCCCCCGTGAGTATCATCTCTGTAGCCCTGTACCTTCCCACGGCCCGCGGGAGGCGCTGCGTCCCTCCGCCTCCCGGGATTATCCCGATGTTTATCTCGGGCTGCCCGAGCTTCGTCCCCTCCGATGCGACGATCACGTCGCAGCACATGGCCAGCTCCAGCCCCCCTCCGAGCGCATACCCGCTGAGGGCGGCCACGAGAGGCTTCTCGAAGCGCCCCGCCCTCTCCCAGACGGGGCT
>CAZAMW010000230.1:0-2109 GCA_964486265.1 uncultured Nitrosopumilales archaeon
GGTAGCGCGGAATGGGACTCGGAGTCCGCTAACTGGAGAGAGAGAGGCGAGGAGGTCGCTCCTGAGACCGCCAGCGACACGTTCACCGACGACCCCGGCGCCACGGTCGCCGATGAGTGCTGCGAGGACACAGAGAAGGGTGGTACGACCGATGCGTTGACGAAGCCCACCGCGTTTCCAGTCCATTCGGTGAACCACACGAGGTCGCCGTCGAGCCCGATGGTCAGCACATTCCCTATCCCTCCCCTCTGCGGATTATCCAGAGGAATGCTTGAGATGTTGTATTCGGTGAGGGTCATCGCGTCCGTGATCACGGCTATCTTGTTGCTGTCGTGCTCGTTGAACCAGACCGAGCTCCCGTTCGACAGCAGGTAGTATGGAAGCGTGAGGGGCACCTCGGGGTTGACAGAGGTCGGATAGAAGGACCAGGTCGAGGAGGTACCGTTGAAGAAAGCGACCTCTGAGGAGTCGTGCTGGCCCACCCAGAGGCCCCCGTTCGCCACGGCTACGCTGTACGGCGCGAGCAGGGTCTGGTTTCCTCCCACCTGTGCGAACGTCGGCGATGACGCCGAGGGGTCGAACGAGAACACCTGGCCTGCGTTGTTCGTCGGGTTGACGGCGACGACGTACGCTACGGTCGCGTTGTGTATCAGGATCGACGCAGAGATCTCGCCCGCGCCGGCTGGAACGTCGAAGTAGCGAGGGGTCGCCCCAGGGGAGCTGAGTACTCCGACCTGAGTGTGGCTCGAGGACTCGGTGAACCAGAGGTTCCCGAGCGTGTCGACGACGAGGAACCGGGGCTGCGAGCCGCTCGAGAGCGGTATCGTCGTGAAGGTATCGTTCGATGGCACAAGGCCCACCAGCTGGTCGTTTGGGGAGTCCGACGCCCAGACCATCCCGTGCCACAGCACGATGCCCCACAGCTCCGAGAGGTCGAAGCACTGCGTCTCGGGCGTCACGAAAGAGCTCGGCCACGCATACTGGAACAGGGTGCCGTTCGAGAAGAGATGGGCGACGCCGCGGAGGGCCACCTCGCCGAACCAGACGGAGCCATCCGGAGCAGCGACGATGGAGTTGGGCGCCTTGAGAGGCTCGGGGAGGGCGTAGGTGGTGACCTCGCCGAAGACGGTGGGCGAGAGCTGCGCCCTGACGACTCCGGCTGGCTGAGAACAGGAGGACGCGGCACCGCCAGTGCCGCCGACCTGCGCGAACGGGCTCGCTGACGAAGAGAACGCGATGAGGCCGACGGTCACGAGGACGACGGCTGCGAAAACGAGGCTGGTCCTGCGGGTCTGCGCCAACGAGCGGCTACCCGTTGAGCACGGTAATCGTGCCTTTCATCCAGACGGGGTGCCACTCGCAGTCGTAGGTGTAGGTGCCAGGGGCTGTCAGGGTCACGTTGGCGACCTGTCCCGGCAGGATCTCAAACGCGAAGGGCTGGGTGGAGGATGGCCACGCGATTGACTCTATTACGTGTCCGAGACGGTCCTGCGAGTCTGCGTCGTAGAAGTAAACCGTGTTGTTGACGCCGATGACCACCTTTAGATTGTGGGGGTCGAAGGTGATGTTCTCCTGCTGTGCGTTGGCATTCTGGATTCCCTCCGGAATCACAATTTCCGACCCGCCCGCGGGCAGGATGAAACCCGTGCTCGAGCTCGTACTCGACGTGGTCTGGGTCGTCGATGGGCCGGTCGTCGTGGTAGAACGCGACGTCGTGCTTGACGAGGTCGTGCTCAGCGCGGTGGAGTCTGTGAGCGAACTGGTCGAGGTCGTGGTCTCGACCGACTGCGGGCCGGTCGAGCTGGTCTGGGGCGGCGTGCCCACGCGCATGGAGGCGAAGACGAAGAAGGACAGCGCCCCCGCTGCCACAACGATGACAAGCACCGATGCGACGAGCAGCGCCGATATCGCTCTCCGCCGGTCAGACCGTCTGAAAATCATTTTCTTAGTCTCCTCGAACCTAAAATCCGATTTAAGGCTTGGCCATGATGGTCTGCGAAAGCCTATAAGGATAGTGGCTCAATTTTGGAACCTTGGCAGAGCAGTTCTGCTATTGCGGGACGGAGATGATTCCCATCCAGACCTGCAAGTACCGCTGCCCCAACTGCG
>CAZAMW010000230.1:2119-2785 GCA_964486265.1 uncultured Nitrosopumilales archaeon
GGGCTACCCAAGTGATTCGAAGCGCTTATCTCCCGACCCTTTTGTCGCCCCGCCCAGTCGTGATTCCTTGAAGGCGGTACTGGTAGGCGAACCCGGTGAAGTGAAGGTCGAGGAGGTCACCAAGCCCGAACCCGCAGAGGGGGAGGTCCTGGTGAGGCTCAGGTGCTGTGGAGTCTGTGGAACGGACCTCGAGAAGGTGCACGGGCACGGCATCACATCGATGGTCCTGGGGCACGAGGAAGTTGGAGAGATAGCCGAGCTCGGAGAGGGCGTCACCGGGCTCTCGCTGGGTCAGAGGGTCTACGCTCATCACCACGTACCGTGCGGAGCCTGCGACCTGTGCAGGAGGGGCGAACAGACGCTTTGCCCAGAATATTCGAAACACAACCTTGTACCCTGCGGGCTCGCAGAATATTTCATCGTCCCGAAGTACAACGTCGACAGGGGCGCGATACTCGCACTCCCTGACGGGCTCTCCTTCGAGGAGGCGAGCTTTATCGAGCCGATGGCCTGCTGCATCAGGGGACTGGAAGGGGCCGGAGCGAGGTCCGCAAAGACGGTCCTGATTTACGGCGCCGGGCCGGTGGGTCTCCTCCACCTGAGGCTGCTGAGGAGCTACGGCGAGAAGAAGGTGGTGATAAGCGACGTCAGCCCGTACAGGCTCGG
>CAZAMW010000231.1:0-2632 GCA_964486265.1 uncultured Nitrosopumilales archaeon
TGAAGGCCGTGGACGGGGTTACGCTGAGCGTGAGGCGCGGGGAGATCCTGGCGCTGGTGGGCGAGAGCGGCTCGGGGAAGACGACGTTGGGGAGGGCCGCCATCGGCCTGGTTAGACCGTCGAGCGGGACCATCACCCTTAACGACGGAAGGGAGCAGGAGATTGGTAGGGCCCGCGGACGGCAGTGGAGGGCGCTGCGCAAGAGGCTGCAGATGATATTCCAGGACCCGTTCTCCTCCATAGACCCGAACATGCGCGTCTACGACGCCCTCAGGATTCCACTGGCGGTCCAGGGCGTCAGGAGGAGAGAAGAAGTCAGGGCGAGGATCTCGGATGTGATGAAGAGGGTTGGTCTGCCCGAGCAGATAATCAACAACTACGTCTTCCAGCTCTCGGGGGGGCAGCGCCAGAGGATTGGGATCGCAAGGGTGCTTATCTTCGACCCCGTTCTCGTCGTCGCGGACGAGCCAGTTTCGATGCTCGACGCCTCGCTGAAGGGGGACATCCTGCACATCATACAGAACGAGTCACGGACGAACAACGTGGCCTTCCTCTTCATCACGCACGACATGGCCGTCGCCAAGGTCATAGCCGACAGGATCGCCGTGATGTACCTGGGCCAGGTCGACGAGATAGGCGCGGCCGAGGCTACCGTGCTCGACCCTCTCCATCCCTACACCGAGGCGATACTGCAGGCGTCGCCCGTGATAGACACTTCCCTGAAGGACAAGATCAAGAAGGTGAACATAATCGGGGAACTCCCGCAGTCGACCGCTCATCCGAGCGGCTGCAAGTTCCATCCTCGCTGCCCGTACGCGATGGAGGTCTGCAAGGAGCAGGTCCCGACGCTGAAGGAGGTCAAGCCCGAGCACTACGTCGCGTGCTGGCTGTACTGATCATACCCGCTCGGTGATGAATTCGAGGACCCCGCGCAGAGCCACAAACGCCCCCGCAACGCCGAGTATCAGAGAGAAGACGACGAGAGAGAGCGACTGGAGATAGCTGCCGAGGAACGCGATCGCGAGCGAGCTGAAGAGGAATACCACGCCGACGATGAGCGCCCGGTAGGAGCGGTTCATCGAGGCTTCCCTCGGACTCGGGACACGACTTCTTACTTCCGCCTGTGCCTAATCGCGCTGAACGCGATGCTGCCGTCGATCACGGCCGCGACGACGATTATCACCTGGATCCAGTCGACGGTCAGGAGGCCCTGAATGGTCGTGCCCCCCCGGACGGCGGAGGTGACGTAGAAGAAAGGATAGTATGCGGTCGACGGAGTGAACCCGAGGGACTGCCAGTAGTCGAGCCTCCAGACCCGGTCGCTGTAGACCAGGGCCGTGAGGATGAGCGCCATCCCATTGAAGACGATGATGTTGATGACCGACGCAATCTTCAATTGGAAGCGCGGCGGGTCACGTCTTTACTTAAGATTTCTCGCTTCTGGCTCGACGATGGAACGTCCATTCGCGAACTTTAACAATCGAGCGGATTACGCGTGGCCGCTTTGAGCTCCGGGTCGAAAGCGTCGAGGGCGGCGGCCTACGCCGTCCTCATACTCCTCGTGGTCGCCGGGGCCTCCTTCCTCATCAACAGCCGGGTCGGAGGAGTGCAGGTATACGACGTGTACCCTACCCCGAGCATGGTCCCGACCCTCGAGGTGGGCGACCTTGTCATCGCGCAGAGCGTCCCGTTCTCCAGTCTCCATGTGGGCGACGTCATCGTCTTCGCCAAACCCTCGCCAAGCGGCGTGTGCACGGAGATCGACATCGTACACAGGATAGTCAACATCACAGGGGGAGCCCTGATAACACAGGGAGACAACAGGCTGACCAATCCGTATCCGGACGAACCCACCGGTTGGCCGCCGGTACCTGCTGATTGTGTGAAAGGGCAGGTGCTCTTCTCGCTGCCCTACCTCGGAGACGTCTCCCAGGCCTTTCCGCCGCCTCTCAACTACATTCTGGTAGCCATCATCATAGTGATCGTCTTCCTAATCGAGTTCGTCAGCGGAAGCAAGAGAGAAGAGGACGAACCTCAGCCGGCAGAGGGCTCCGCGAAGCCGTCCGCTTAAATACTCTTTATATACTGCGCCGAATATCGCGCCCGATTAATGCCTCAAACAAAGGCTATCGTCAGCATCGAGAACGTGGTCGCGTCAGCGTCGATCAATCAGAAGGTCGACCTGAACCAAATCACCAAGAATTTTGTAGATGTCGAGTATCACCCCGACCAGTTCCCGGGCCTAGTCTTCAGGCTGAAGACGCCCAAGACGGCGACGCTCATATTCAGCTCCGGCAAGATGGTCTGCACCGGTGCCAAGTCCGAGGACCAGGCGAGGAAGGCCGTCCAGGAAGTCGTCAGGAGACTGAAGAAGGGCAGCATCCCGATCAAGAACGAGGCCGAGATAGAGATCCAGAACATCGTCGCGTCTGCGAACCTGGGAGGGAAGGTGCACCTTGAGGAGGCCGCACGACAGCTTCCCAAGTCGATGTACGAGCCGGAGCAGTTCCCTGGTCTCATACACAGGATGGCGGACCCCAAGACAGTCATACTCCTGTTCGCCTCGGGGAAGCTCGTCTGCACCGGCGCCAAGAGGGAGAGCGAGGTCTACCGAGCGGTGAACAACCTTCAC